>DCAF01000008.1 GCA_002311915.1 Sulfurovum sp. UBA1140
AATTCTTTCTTTTTATTTCTCTTTTTTAATTAATATATTTTTAAATTACACTTTTTTGACACTTATTCCTACTATACTTATGCCATGAGAGTTTATTTTTCATTCTCCTATTACTTTTTATACTCTCTTAGCTTTCATCTAATATTTTTTTCCTCTTTTTGACTCTATTTGGTCAGGTGGAAGCTACTCTTACTCTGGGTTTACAATAAATGTCCTAATTGTTCTTTTTTAACTTTCAGATAGTTTTCATTGAAAGGATTAGATGTAATACAGATAGGTACGCGTTCAACTATTTCTATATTGGTTAATGATTCAATTTTTTTAGGATTATTGGTTAAGAGTCGTATCTTTTTTATTTTAAAATATTTTAATATACTTTCTACTATTTCATAAGTTCTCTCATCAGCTCTAAAGCCTAATTGATGGTTTGCTTCAATTGTATTTAATCCCTTATCTTGCCATGCGTAGGCATTGACTTTGCCAAGTAGACCGATATTTCTACCCTCTTGTCGATGGTATATAATCATACCTCCCTCTTTGGCAATAAGTTCTTGTGCATAGGCAAGTTGTTCTCCACAGTCACATTTTTTTGAACCTAAAGCATCACCCGTTAAACACTCAGAGTGTACACGAACAATAGGAGTATTGTCTAGCTTATCAGTGAAAATAGCCAAATGTTCTTTACCTCCTTCTTTAAAGGCTTGAATATTAAATATACCATATTTGGTTGGTAGTTTTGCTACTTGGGAAATCTCAATTTGTCTCATGGGAAAGATTATATCACTTTATTAATTAATGAAATACAACTATAACTATAATAGTGCTAAAATCTATAAAAAATATTAGGGACAAACAATGTTTACACGATTTAGACGAAAACGACACAATCCAATCTTGAGAAATCTCTTACAAGAGACACACTTAACTGTTAACGATTTTATTTATCCACTTTTTATTCGTGGTGGTGAGGGCATTAAAAATGAGGTTAACTCTATGCCGGGTGTATTTCAAATGAGTATTGATGAAGTAATAAAAGAGTGTGTGGTACTTAAAGAGCTTGGAATCTATTCTATTATTCTTTTTGGTATCCCTGATGTAAAAGATTCTGTTGGCTCAGATGCAATGTGTGAGCATGGGATTATCGCCTCGAGTATTCGAGCTATCAAAGAGGCTCATCCTGATATGTTTGTTGTTACGGATTTATGTTTTTGTGAATATACAGATCACGGGCATTGTGGTGTGCTTGATCCTGTATTAGAAACGGTTGATAATGATATTACACTGGATAATTTAGCCAAACAAGCAGTTATTCATGCAAAGGCAGGTGTAGATATGATTGCTCCTTCAGGAATGATGGATGGAATGATAGAATCTATTAGAATGGGATTAGATAAAATGGGGTATAGCCATATACCTATAATGAGTTACTCGACAAAATTTGCAAGTGCCTATTATGGACCATTTAGAGATGTAGCAGAGAGTAGTCCTAGTTTTGGAGATAGACGTTCTTATCAGATGAATCCTGCCAATAGAAGAGAGGCGATTTTAGAAAGCTTGGCTGACGAGCAAGAGGGTGCTGATATATTGATGGTGAAACCAGCCTTAGCTTATCTGGACATTGTTCGTGATATTAAAGAGAATTCCCTATTGCCTTTGGCAGTTTATAATGTAAGTGGTGAATACAGTATGTTAAAAATGGCAGCCAAAGCAGGTGTCATTGATTATGATAAAGTAATGATGGAGACAATGATTGGTTTTAAGAGGGCAGGAGCAGATATTATTATCTCTTATCATGCTAAAGAGGTGGCAAAATTGCTAAATGAAGAGTAGGGGAGTTTACTCCTCTTCTCCATCAATCTCTTTTGAGAGTTCAGCGAGTTGTTCAAGATACTTATCCTCTCCTTTCTGAGTAGAGGTTGTAAGTTTCTCTGGGATAGTGTTCTCTTTTTCTTCCATCTCTTTTGATATTTCTAATTTAATATCATCTTCCATCTTCTGTTCCTCTGTTTTGGAGTCAGAAGTTACTGAATCGAGTGATTTAGAAGCTGGAGGCTGGTTGCCATCTTCATTATCTTCTGTTAAATCATCAATATTATCAATCATTAAAGACTCTTGTGGTACAGAGGGTTCTGTTACTACTTTTTCACTCTCTATAAAAGTTTTATACCCGTAAATAGAGAGACTTGAAACAATGGCAATAATTAGAAGGGTGATTAAAAGTTTTGCAAGAATACTCTCATTCTCTTCCTCGTCAGGATCATTCAAAATTTGGGATTTATAAGCTTCTGTAAAACTTGTCTCTTCATCATTATGATTTGTATTGTTATTAAACACAAATATCCTTTATCTCATATTTTTATCATTTGTTAAAAGTATCTTTATTATTCTATCATAATTTTTACTAAAAATCTTTTAAAGCATGTTTTTTCACATTTTTATACACATTCTCACGTTTATTTGCTATAATTGCATTGATTAATAAAATTTTGGAAGTGAGGGAATACTGATGTTTGAGTTAGATTTCTTGTATTGGATATTGGGCATTTTTTTTGTGTTGGCAGTCCTCGTACTGTTCTTTAATACGGTTGGGTTTGATAAAATATTGCCCATTGTCGTGGTTGAGTCTCAAGAAGAGTGGGTGGTTGATCGTTTAGGAAAAGATCGTATACTTACCGAGGGTCTTAATCGTATTTTACCAGGAGTTGATAGAATTGAAGCCAAGGTGAGTCTTAAAGAGATAACGATTGACCCTCCTGCTCAGAATATTATTACCAATGACCAGATTAAAATTACAGTAGATATGATTGCAACCATTAAGGTTATTGACTCTATGAAAGCTATTATGGAAGTTGACGATTATAAAAAAGCAGTTGAGAGTTTGGTAATGACAAGCGTATTAAGTAAGATGGCTATACGAAATTTAGCAGATATTCAAACCCATTTGGATGATATATCCAAAGAGGTTATCGCACATATCGAAGAGGACAGTTTGCGTTGGGGAGTAAAAATGATTCAAGTTAGATTTGAAGATATTGACTACTCTGATGCGATTAAAGCTACGATGGAGAAAGAGGTGCTTGATAGAACCAAGCAGAAGATGATGTTGGCAGATGCTAAAGCTAAAAGTGAGGCTGCAGCTACAGAAGCAGAAGGTTTCAAAAAAGCAGCAGCATTTAAAGCTGAAGCATTGGTTCATGAGATTAGGACGCTACAAAATATTATGCCAGATATGAGTAATGATAAAATTTTAGAGTTCTTAAAGTCGTTGGATTATATCCACTCTATGAAAAATCTCTCTTCTTCAGAAAATGCTAAGTTTGTGGTCTATCCTTCAGAGAGTCCTCAATCAATGAATAAGTTGATGGGTGCTGAGTATCTATCTCAGGCAATGGGTAACAAGTAAAATTATGTTTTTTTTAAATAATAAAGTTAAGGAAAAGGGAGCAAGTACAATGTTTTTTATTACGGGAATGTCAACATTCACATGGATTTTATTGGCGTATGTAGGGTTACATATTGGTCAAGACTATATACCTATTTTTAAAGATTTAACTTTAAATAGTATCGTGCTAACACACCATATTGGACCAGATAGAGATTTTATTATTCGAGTGAGAGAACTCTTTTTGATTGTAGGGTCGTTGGCTCTGTTTGTAGAAGTGGCAAAAGCTGCTACATCTAAAGCTTTTGGTGCAACAGAGACACTTTTAAGTTTTGTGGTAGCTATTGTGTTTGTGGTACTCTTTTTTATGGTAGAGTGGGCTCAAAATGCAACCTTTTTGGTTTTGGCATTGATGTCATTTATTGATGCTACAGGTGGATTTATTATTGAACTTAATGCTGCTAAAAGAGATTTTAGCATTGGTTAATCCATGAAGTTTACTACTTCTCATAAGTATGCTCATCTCTCTTCTTTCGATGAGTATATTATTATTGGTGATGTTCATGGGTGTGTGGATGAACTACAACAGCTATTGATACAAAATGGGTTTAGCATTGATGCCAATGGTTTTATAGAGTTAAATTCTACCATCTGTTCTAAATCAATTGTACTTTTAGGAGATTTTATAGATAAGGGTAATCGTGAGAAAATCATTGAAACCATTAACTTTATCTATAAAAACTATTATCATCTGAATCAACATCGTCAACAGTTTTATCTACTTAAGGGAAACCATGAAGAGATGGTTTATCGTTATATCTCTAATGACCCAACCTTAGAAATTACGGCAAAGCGTTTGGAAGATAAAGATAAATATTATAACACCGTAGCTATTTTAGAAAAAGATTTTGATTTAAAAAAGAAATTTTTAGAGCTTTATGACGAGAGTTATAGTTGGTTGCAATATCGCTTTAGTCCTAACTTTTCAGCTATTTTGACCCATGCTCCTTGTGAGGTTAAATATTTAGGACAAAATGATGATGAATCCTATGCTAAAATGATTAAGTGTGCTTCTCGAAGTAAGAATAAAGGTATAAAATTAGATGAGCTATTGTCTTATGTCTACGAAGAGGCAGAAGAGAATCAAAATTATCACATTTTTGGACATCTCTCTCAGCCCAATATCCGAAAATATAAGAATAGAGTCTGTATTGACACTTCTGTTATTTATGGTGATACGTTAAGTTGTGCCATTATTAAAGAAGACCAACTCACTTTTGACAGTACCCCTTTTCAAAAAAAACAAAAATCTGCTACCCAAGAGTACAATATACTGTTTGATTTTTAGCATTAACTTCTTTGTAAAAATTAAATGGTAAAATAGTTTCCTTAAAACAACAATCACTTACATTACATTACTTTTATCTATAAGTGAATATTAGGAAAACCCAAATGAGACACTTTTTAACCCTTAAAGATTTTACAAAAAATGAACTTTTGGAAATGATAGACTTGGCACAGAAAATTAAGAAGCAGACAAAAAACAGAAAATTTGTCCCTTATATGGAACATCAGACCTTGGGAATGATTTTTGAAAAGAGTTCTACACGAACACGTGTTAGCTTCGAAACAGGTATTTATCAACTTGGTGGTGTGGGTCTTTTTTTATCTTCAAATGATATTCAATTGGGGCGTGGAGAACCAATGAAGGATACTGCTCGGGTAATCAGTCGTATGGTTGATATGGTGATGATTCGTACTTTTGAACACAGTAAGCTTGAAGAGTTTGCAGAGTATTCAAATGTTCCTGTTATTAACGGGCTGACAGACAGCTATCACCCTGTACAGTTAATGACCGATTATTTAACCATGTTAGAGTGTGGAGTTGAAGAACCTGTGGTTGCTTATGTAGGGGACGGAAACAATGTAACACATTCGTGGCTTATACTCGCGGCTAAACTGGGCTTTGAGCTTAGAGTTGCAACCCCTAAAGGGTATGAATGTGATGCTTCTATTGTTGCAGAGGCATTAGAGATTGCCAAAGAGAGTGGAGCAGAAATTATTTTTACCAATGATCCAGCAGAAGCAGTAGAAGAGGCAAATGTGGTAACAACCGATACATGGGTTTCAATGGGGCAAGAGGATGAAAAAGAGAATAGAATGAACGCATTTAAAGGGTTTATTGTCGATGAAGAGTTAATGGAATTGGCTCAACAAGATACCCTGTTTTTGCACTGTCTTCCTGCTTATCGAGGATACGAAGTGAGTGAATTTGTTTTTGAAAAACATGCTGATGAGATTTTTTTAGAGGCAGAGAATAGGTTACATGCTCAAAAGGGTATTATGGTATGGCTCGATCAGCATCGAGATGTCAATTGATACCCAACAAGCTAAAATAGATAATTATATGTTAATATGAAAAAAAAAAAAGGAAGTGTACACTGAATGAGTAATATTGATTTTGAAAAATTTTCTAAATATTCTAAGCCAGGACCTAGGTATACCAGTTATCCAACTGCATTAGAGTTTAATAGTGATTTTAAGCATGATATCTATATAGATTTTTTGGAGAATTCCACAGAGAAAATTTCTCTTTATGTGCATCTCCCCTTTTGTCGTTCAGCCTGTTATTTTTGTGGGTGTAATGTCGTCTTTACCTCAAAAGAGGAAAAATTAAGTCGTTATATTGAGTACCTAAAAAAAGAGATTGATATTTTAGCAGAGCATATTGATAGCTCTCGTGAGGTGGTTCAATTTCACTTTGGTGGGGGAACACCTACCTATTATAAAGCATTTGAACTTGACGAAATAGTTACTTATATTAAATCTAAATTTCCAAACTGGTGCAGTAAAGCAGAGATAAGTTGTGAGATTGACCCAAGATTTTTTAATGAAGATCAGATGAAAGTATTTCACAAGCATGGCTTTAATCGTATCAGTTTTGGGGTACAAGACCTAGACGATAAGGTGCAAAAAGAGATTCATCGTGTGCAACCACTTCAACTCACTAAAAATGCAGTGGAATTGGCACGAAAATATGGCATTAGCTCGATTAATACAGATTTTATCTATGGACTTCCTTTTCAAACCCTAGAGACTTTTAAAAAAACATTAGAACTCTCGACTCAGCTTAATCCTGATAGAGTCGCCGTTTTTAACTATGCTCATGTACCTTGGCTTATGAGAACCATGCGTAAATTTGATGAAACCACCCTTCCAACCCCTGATGTTAAATTGCAGATTTTTAAATATACCATTGATTTTTTTGAGTCACATGGGTATAAAATGGTGGGTATGGATCACTTCGCAAAACCAACAGATGAACTCTTTGGAGCGATAGAAAAAGGTGAACTACATCGAAACTTTCAGGGTTATACCACCCGAGGGGGTTCCAACCTTATAGGAATTGGCTTGACGAGTATTGGTGAAGGTAGTCATTATTATGCTCAAAATACTAAAGATATGAAGCTTTACGAAGAGGCTTTAGATGCAGGACGACTCCCTTTTGAACGGGGTGTTGTGCTAAGTGATGATGACTTTTTAAGAAAAGCTGTTATTATGGAGTTGATGGCAAATTTTCATATTGATATTAAAAGAGTGAACAGAGAGCATGGTATTGTATTTACAGACTATTTTGCAGATGCGTTAGAGGCATTGCAAGAGTTTGTCGAGGCTGATTTGGTTACCATTGACCAAAATGAGATAAGAGTAAGTACCACAGGAACACTGTTGATACGAAATATCGCCATGCCATTTGATGCCTATATGAAAAAATATGCACAGAGTAAGAAATCGTTTTCAAAGACGGTATAGAAAGAAAAGAGAAGCATGAAAAAAACAGAAGATATTTTTAATTTTAAAGCAACAGCCGATGATTGTGTGAAGTGTGGAAAGTGTATTCCTGTCTGTACAATTTACCAAGTTAATGCAGATGAAGTTACTTCGCCCAGAGGATTTATTGACTTATTAGGGCAGTATCAACAGGGCAATTTGGAACTGGACAGAAATGCCAAAGATATTTTTGAGAGCTGTTTTTTGTGTACGGCTTGTACCGAAGTCTGCCCCAACTCTCTACCCACCGATATGGTTATTGAAGAGGTTCGAGCCGATATAGCCGATAAATTTGGTATCGCTTGGTTTAAAAAAGCATTCTTTACCCTTTTGCGTCATCGTAAACTCATGGATATTATGATGAAATTGGGCTATACGTTTAGAACGTGTGGATTTAAAGATGATACCAAAAGAGGGGGAATGATTCCTCGTTTCCCGATGCCCCTTATAAAAAGTGGACGACTCTTGCCCTCACTTGGTAAAACAAGCTTTATGAATAAATATCCCGAAGAGATAGCCCATGGTGGTAAACGACGTGTGGCGATTTTTATTGGTTGCTTAGCAAACTACAACTATACAGGCATAGGTGACAGTCTTATAGAGATTTTAGAAGAGTTAAACATTGATGCTTTTATCCCCAAAGACCAACTCTGTTGTTCTGCCCCTGCCTATTTTACGGGTGATTTCTATACGGTAGAGACTCTTTCTAAAAAAAATATTGAGTATTTTGAAACATTTATTGATGATGTCGAAGCGATAATTATCCCCGAAGCAACCTGTTCGGCAATGATAAAACATGATTGGGAGATTTTCTTTAACAATCGTGGCATGGAGAATTGGGCAAAACGAGCCAATAAGCTAAATGAAAAAATCTTTATGGCAACCGAATGGCTAGAGCAAAACACCGACTTAAAAGATAGATTGGCTAAAAAAGGTCAAACCATTCAAGAGACCATCACCTATCACGATGCGTGTCATGCTAAAAAAGTACAAGGCATTCACAAAGAACCAAGAGCATTACTTTCACAAAACTATACGATTACAGAGATGAGTGATAGTGACCGATGTTGTGGTTTTGGTGGGGTAACCATGCAGACTGAAAAGTATCATTTTGCAGAACTTGCTGGACAACCAAAAGCTGTAATGATTAAAGAGACAGGTGCTAAAATTGTTAGTGCAGAGTGTAGTGCTTGTCGTATGCAAATAGGAAACTCTTTGCATCAAGCCGATGTGGATGTGGTGTTTAAAAATCCTGTAGAGTTAATTGCTGAAGCGTTAAAAAAGTAAGCCAAATTTACAAAACTGTTCGGGTCTGAACACGCTAATGTTAAAAATACAAATGGCACAGTCGGAACCGATGGCTTCAGCCTTGTTCTCTTTAAATGAGTTTTATACCCCTAAAAATCTAGGTACAATAATAAATTATTCCAAAAAAAAGATTCAAGAAATCTATAATGCTCCCCCAAATAAGTAATTTCCTATAAAACCTATTTTATGCTATAATGCCCTTAACTATAAAATATACTTTATACATAAGGAGCAATCATGACCCCCATATTATCCAAATTATCCAAACAGTTTTTAGTAAAAAGAGTCTCATCATTTAGGCGATTTTTATATAATGAGATTGATTTCAAAGCCTCTATTATTGGTATAAAAGGTGGTAGAGGTTCGGGGAAAACTACGCTCTTGCACCAATACGCCAAAAGTTTAAAATATAAATCTTCACAGATCCTCTATATCTCTTGTGACCATCCATCTATGATAGATGAGAAACTTTATGAGATAGCTGATGAGTTTTATGCTCATGGGGGTAAGCTGTTGATTTTGGATGAGATTCATAAAGTTAAAAATTTTGCTTCACATATAAAAGCGATGTATGATTTTACAGGGTTACAGGTGCTTTTCTCAGGTTCATCTGCCATGAAAATAGAGCATGAGTTGGGTGATTTGTCACGAAGGGCTTTGGTCTATACCATGCCTGTGTTGTCATTTCGCGAATTTTTAGCACTTAAAAATATTGCCCATCTTTCTACCTATAGTTTAGAAGATATTTTAGAGAATCATGAAGATATTGCTGTTGAAGTCTTAAGTAAAATCAAACCCTTGGAGTGGTTTGGTGACTATTTGGAGTATGGGGCTTATCCTTTTTTTAAAGAGGGGATAGAGAGTTATAGTAACCGACTATTGGAGGTGGTTAATGTGACGATAGATAGTGATTTGGCTTCTCTTTTTAGCATCAACAGTGACAAGCTAGAGAGACTTAAAAAAGTTCTTTATATGCTTTGCTGTACCACGCCCTATGAGATAAATAAATCAAAACTTTCAGGCGAAGCAGGAGTGGCATGGGCTACGCTCTCTAAGTATCTTGACTATATGGAAAAAGGAACACTTGTACATCTGATTCGAGGAAGCAGAGGGCATAAAACCCTACAGCTACCCAATAATATTCTACTCAATAACCCCAATCTATTTGCTGTGCTTTGTGCCAAACCTGATATAGGTTCACTTCGAGAGAGTTTTTTTGTTTCACAACTTAAGACCAAACATCAAATTCATTATCATCATCAAGGAGATTTTCTGTTGGATGATAAGATTGTGGTAGAGATAGGTGGAAAATCAAAAGATGGTAAGCAGATAGAGGGGTTGGAGAGTGCGTATTTGGCAATTGATGGGATAGAATATGGGTATGGCAATGCTATTCCTCTTTGGTTGTTTGGGTTTTTGTATTGAGTAAAGTTGAATTTAAAAATAATAAAATAAATCTGATATAAAGGAGAATAAATTGAAAAAAATATATTTAATGGCACTATTTAGTATAATAATCTTAGGTTGTCAAAGTACCAAAAATATAGATAATATTTATACATCTGATTCACGTGCTAAACAAGAGTTTAGTCGTAGTCATGATTGGGTATCGGCATGGAACAGTTGTAAAGGGCTTGTTGCTCTTAAAAATGATGGTTCTCTTTGGCAGTTTGGAAGAACAGGTGGGTGTGATTGGGGTCAAATAGAAATAACCCTTCCTCATTTAACAAAAGAGTATCTCTATCGGCTTAAAGCCAAGAAAATAGGAGAGGGTTTTAATAATGCGAAGATTATCAATGGTGGTTATCGGATGTATGCCATTAAAAAGGATGGAACGCTGTGGGGATGGGGAGAAGGCTTTAATACCCGACCTACGAAGTTGAGTTCAAGTCGTGATTGGGTTAATTTTGGAATCGAATGGGAAGGAAATGGATGTTGTGCTTATGATATTGGATTAAAAGAAGATGGAACGTTATGGGGATTTTCTGATTTTTCTAATTTCTCTAAAAAGAAACAGATACCTGAATTAAAACAGATAAGTCAACAGCGTAATTGGGATAAAATTACTTTTGGTTGTTGTATGATTTTTGGTCAAAAAAAAGATGGTTCACTTTGGGAGTCTTATCATAATGAGAAGAGTAACAACATTAGTTTTAAAAAAGTTACAAAAAAAAGTATGCTAGATGGAGTGATAAGCTATTCAACACTTTTATCAAAAATAAAAGATATATCATCGGGGGATATAAGGAGTAGTCATGTTACAGGAGTTGATATAAAAGTCAGAAAAGATGGTACGCTTTGGCTTCTGCCTGAAGTGGCCCATAAATAGTAAGTTTACTTTCAAACCACGGAGGCAAAGCCTTTCGACTCCGAGTTTTGGTAAATTATATAATTTTTTTCGCCAACTGTGCAGGTAGAATCCCTAACGACTCCTCGACGAGTGTGGTGTTTCCATGGGTAATAAAGTCATCTTTATACTCAAAGGTGGTCAGTTGAACATCGTTAATCTTGGCATCACTTAAAAACTCTAAGAGTGCTGAACCGACTCCCCCCATTTTGACGCTATCACTAAAGACGAACCACTTTTTATGGGTTTTTGCCAACTCTACAAGTCGGTTGGTGTCTAAAGGTTTTACAAAACGTAAATCTAAAATGGTTGGGGTTAAGTCTAAAAGCTTGGCTGTCTCTATGGCTCGACCGACTCCATTCCCATAGCCAATAAGTAGGGTCTCTGAACCCTCTTGAATGGTGTCTGATTTACCCAGTTCAAATTCAGATGAGAGGCTCTCTTCTGATCTAAAGGCTCCTCTTGGGTATCTAAAGGCACAGGGTGTTGGAAAATCTTTGGCAAATCTCATTGCTTTAACCATGGTCTCATTCGAGGATGGGGCAAAGATGGTCATATTGGGGATGACTCTTAAAAACGAGATGTCAAATACCCCTTGATGGGTCTCTCCATCCTCTCCTACTAAACCTGCTCGGTCAATGGCAAATACCACGCCCAAGTTCATTAAACAGATGTCATGAATCACTTGGTCGTAGCCCCGTTGTAAAAAGGTAGAGTAGAGGGTACAGAAGGGTTTAAATCCCTCTTTGGCTAAAGGTCCCATCGAGGTTACGGCGTGTTGTTCGGCAATGGCAACATCCCAAAATCGTTCAGGGTACTTTTTCATTACGGCACTCATTCCTGTACCACTTGGCATTGCTGCGGTGACCCCGACTACTCTGTTATCTTCATCTGCTAAAGTTACGAGTGTTTCAGAAAAGATGGCTGTTGAGGCTTTTGGGGCAGTTTTTTTAACCGAATCTCCTGTGGTTAAATCAAAAGATCCAACCCCATGCCAATGCTCTTTTCCTACGCCTTCGGCGACTTGATACCCTTTTCCTTTGGTGGTTTGAACATGAATAATAACAGGTCGTTTCATTGCTTTGGCAATTTTTAGGGTCTCGATTAAAGAGGCGATGTTGTGTCCATCAATGGGTCCAATGTATTCTAGTCCTAGCTCTTCAAAAAGAATCCCAGGGGTAATAAGATGAAATGACTCTTCGACTCTTTTTGCCATATAGGTAGCACTCTCGGGTAGAGACTCTAAAAGCTCTTTGGTTTTAGATTTAAACTTTTGATAAAAAGGAGAAGCCATGGTTTGAGAGAGAATTCGACTTAATGCTCCAATGGGTGAAGCGATGCTCATCTCGTTGTCATTTAGAATAATAATGGCTGGATATTTGCGATCGCCTAGTTCATTCATTGCTTCATAAACCATACCTGCACTCATGCTTCCATCACCAATAAAGGCTAACGGAATACGTTCACCCTCTTCACCATTTAAGCCAATCGCTTTGGCAGCCCCTGTGGCTAACGAGATAGAAGTTGAGCTGTGTCCTGCCATGTAGTAGTCATTGTCTGACTCTTTGGGTTTGGTGTATCCACTTAACCCATTAAATTGACGTAGGGTATCAAACTCGTCCCATCGGTCGGTTACCAGTTTATGGGCATAAGATTGATGAGAGACATCAAAAATAAAAGGGTTCTTTTTAGAGTCAAAAACAGCGTGCATCGCCACAATAATATCGGTAGCACCCAGTGTTGAGCTTAGATGTCCCCCATTTTTACTCACCACCTCGAGTATTCTCTGTCTCACTTTGTCGGCAATTGCTTCAAGCTCTTCTATACTTTTTGTTGTTAAATCTCCAAACTTATTCAAGTGGCAACCTTTTTAAATATTTCAAAAAATCTATCATTTTGTTTAGGGGTTCCAATGGTAATACGTACGGCATTCATGCCATAAGATGCTAAATTGCGAATAATCACTCCCTCTTTAAGAAGGGCATCTGAAATATGGGTAGAGTTCATGCTATCGTCAAAAAGATAGGTAATAAAGTTGGTATAACTCTCGATATACTCAAACCCATGGGCTTTAGCAAAAGCTTCATAACGTACAATCTCTTGGGTATGTAGGGCAATAGACTCTTCTACAAACTCCTCATCTTTACACGCTTCAATACCAGCAACCAAAGAGAGGGTTGAGATATTAAAAGGTGGACGCATCTTATAGAGTTCATGAATTAATGGAGCATTGGCAATACCATATCCAACCCGCATACCACCCAAACCATACGCTTTAGAGAAGGTTCCTAGATAGATAACATTTTCAAAACCGATAAGGTCATTGGGGGTAATACGATAGGCTTCATCTTTGGCGATGGCATACTCCATATAGGCTCCATCTACCACCACTAAGGTCTCTTGGCTCACTGCATTGATAATCGCTAGAACATCCTCTTTGGTTGTGGCATCACCTGTAGGATTATTGGGAGTACAGAGATAGATAATTTTAGGTTGGTGTTTGTTGTAGGCTTCAATAAACTCATCAACTTTATGCTGATAGCTTGGGGTTCTAATAATTTTAGCACCCATCTGTTTGGCATAAATCTCATACATGGCAAAGGTAACCTTAGACATAAGTACCGAATCATTCTCTTGCAATATAGCCCGTGCAATAAACTCTAAAACTTGGTCACTTCCTGCACCAATAATAATGTTGTTATCTTGGACATCAAAGCGACTTGAGAGGGCAGATTTTAGTTCATAAAAGCTATCATCAGGGTAAAGAAACGCTTTGTGTGCATTGTTGGCAATCGCCTTAGCTACTTTTGGACTGCACCCTTTAGGGTTTTCATTGGATGCCAATTTAACGACATGCTCAGGGGCAATACCAAACTCTCTAACCACGAGTTCAATAGGCTTACCCGCCTCATAAGTTTTTATATCTTTTAACGCATTGTTGAATTGCATAGGATTCCCTTTTTTAAATATCGTCACTCTCTTTAACATAAGAGCCTAATATTTTTATAATGCTCTTATGTTTTTGAATAATTTGTTGGATATGTACATCATCTTTGTGTCCACTAAACTCAATAAAAAAGATAGATACCCCCTCTACAATATGTGATTTAATTTTGGTTAAATTCACATGGAACTTTTCAAAATCATTTAAGAACTCTACCAATGCCCCAGGGGTATTGGGTAGACGAACCAACATGGATGTTTTGTCTGTTCCTGAAGGGAGGTTATCAAAGTCACTTACAATAAAAAATCGTGTTTTATTGTTGGCGTAATCTTCTATATTTTGAAACAAAATAGGAAGGTTGTACATTTTTGCAGCAACATCGGCACAAATAGCAGCTGATCCTTCCTCTTTTCTTGCCAGTTTTGCAGCCTTGGCAGTTGATTCTACAGGAATCTGTTCAATCTCATCGAGTTCACAATCTTCTAAAAACTTCTGACACTGACCAAAAGCAATATCTTTTGAGTAGATTCTTTTTATCTCTTTCACATCATTACAGGTGGTTGCTAAGGTGTGATGAATATCTACAAAAACTTCGGCAATAATTTTTAGATTGTAATCGTTTAGGCAGTTGATGGTATCACTTACAATTCCATTAGAGCTGTTCTCGATAGGGATAACTCCAAACTTGGCAGTGCCTCTGCTCACCTCTCTAAAGACCCCTTTAATAGAACCAATCGAAAGATAAGCACTCATGGCACCAAATTTACTCTCGGCTGCTTGGTGAGTAAAACTTGCCTCGGGTCCTAAATAGGCGATGCGTTCAGGAAGTTCAAGATTTCTAGCCACGGCAAACATCTCTAAAAAGAGTGCATCAATGGCATCATTGGTTAGCTTTCCTTGGTTTTGTTCTTTTAGACGGGTTAAGATAGATTGCTCTCTCTCTGGACGATAGATGGGTGCACCCGTTGTCTTTTTTAACTCTCCTACCTGATGGACAAACTCCATACGTTGGTTATAGAGCTTTAGTAGTGTGTCATCTATGGTATCAATTTCAATGCGTAACTCATCTAGTGTCATTGTCTCTCCTTCAATTTATGCTTGGTAAAACTGTTTTGGAAACGGAGAGTTTACTCCAATGCCAATGAATTAGCGAGGCTGAAGCCATCGGTTCCGACTATGCCATCTGCATTTTCGGAATCGGCGTGTTTACACCCGAACTATTTGTTTCAAAAAAAGCTTAATTCATTGGCATTAGAGTTTACTCCCGAACAACGGAGGCAGAGCTTTCCAATTCCTAGTTCTACAATATATCTATCCTTGCCAACTCGTATCACACGCCTCTTCTAAGCGTATTAGATCTTCAAAACTCTCTCGTTGACGAATAAGATAATCTTTGCCATCTAAAATAGCCACCTCAGCAGATCTTCCACGGGTGTTATAATTACTCGACATGGTAAACCCGTAGGCTCCTGCACTCTGTACAACTAAAATATCGTTGTGTTCCATCATTGGCAAAGGCACATCTTTTCCTAAAAAATCACCACTTTCACAAACAGGACCCACCACATCAGCAAGGGTGGTCTCTCCTTCTTTTTGAATCGCTTCAATTTTATGATAGGCGTTGTAGAGGCTAGGGCGAAGTAGGTCATTCATGGCTCCATCAACAATAACAAATCTTTTTGTTCCATTCTTTTTCTCGTACAGCACTTTGGTTAAAAATATACCTGAGTTTGCCATTAAATATCGCCCTGGTTCTAAGAGAATGGTAACATCTAACCCTTTAATGGTCTGTGTAATGGCATGTGCATAAGCTTCGGGGGTGATCATGATTTCATCATTGTAAGTAACCCCTAATCCACCACCAATATCAAAGAATTTAATCTTAATATCTAGGGCTTGAAGTGAGCGTACCAAGTCAGCAACTATGGCACACGCTTCTTGAATAGGAGCCAATTGGGTTAATTGTGAACCGATATGAAAGTGAATGCCTATCGAGTTGAGGTATTCAGACTTTTTAGCATAAATATACATGCGTTTGGCACTCTGGATACTCACCCCAAACTTGTTCTCATGAAGTCCTGTCGAGATATACCGGTGGGTTTTAGGGTCAACATCAGGGTTAACACGAATAGAGATACGTGCTTGAATATTTAAGCTTTTAGCTATCATCTCAACCCGTTTCATCTCGGCTTCACTCTCTAGGTTAATAAGTAGAATTCCTGCTTGGAGTGCTTGACGTATTTCGTCATCTTTTTTACCCACACCTGAAAAGATAATTTTATATTTACTAACCCCTGCTTTTAATGCCCGTTGAACCTCACCAATGCTCACACAGTCTGCTCCTGCACCCAGTTTTGCCAAGTGGCGAATAACTGCCAAGTTAGAGTTAGATTTTACTGCATATGCTACCAGTGATTTCTTTCCATTAAAAGCACCCTTTAGCTCTTCATATTGTTTGGTTATCTTATCAAAATCATATACATAGAGAGGCGTATTGTATCTGTTTGCCAGTGTTTTTATATCTAAACTCATTTTAGTACTGTCCTAATCATTGTTATTGGTCGCGATTTTATCTAAAATTTGGTTATAGGTTGGTGAGTGAAGAGGAGAAGCCTACTTTAACAGATTAGAAAAGCTCTCTAAAATAACCTTTCTATACTCTTCTATTATCTCTTCATTACACTTATCTTTGTTTCTTAATTTTAGATGCAATTTTTCAAGTTTTTTTCGCATCTCACTGTCAATTAGCTGTTCGGTGTAAGAGGCTTCATTTTCTAGTACCACACTGTTGCGTAAGGCATGAGAACGTTTGGCAATGACCGAGGCATGAAACAGTGCGCGTCCTAGTAAAATATAGGGAAAATTAATATTTTGCATGGGACCAATGGTGAGTTGTCGATGACCAATATTTTTACCCATTACTTTAACTTCATAGAGGTTGTTAAACCCCAACATGGCACCAATACCACCCACGGTTCCACCAATAATAGAGCCTAGAAAAAAGGTTCCACCACCAAGGGCTAGGTCAATGCCAAGCCCCCCGATGGCACCTGCTGATGCTCCTGTTATCATTAATGCTTTTTGACTCAGCCCAAAGATAGAAGCACTCTCTTTCGAGAAGAGTCCCACGTCGTCGAGTACCAAAGCATTTTCTACTTTGTCAATACTTCGATGATTCCATATCTGTTCAATATTTTTTTCACGCTCTTTTTCATAATTGACAATCTGCTGTTGATAGGCAGTCTGAGAAGATGATTTCTCTTTTTTGGTTGCAGATTCCCCTTTGATATCTTTACTATAAACAAAGGTGAGTGACTTCTGCATACTCTCGACGATGGTATCAACGCTTTGATCTATCTTCTGTTGGTGTAGCCCATTTAAGACATCAATGGCAACTTTAATCGGCTGTGTCCACTCCTCTTTAAGTTGTGCCATGCTCTCTAGTAAATCCATATGGTTATTAAAGGTGGCTTCAATAGGATTAAAGGTTCTTACCAGTCTAAAGTAGTGTCCTAATGCACGTTTCCACTGTTCTGTGTAGTCTTCATTTCCTATAAGATTGAGTATTGCCATCGAGGGTTGACCCGTTCGTCTTAAAATCTCCATCTCAATTTCATACTCTGCCCCATAAGGTTTAGAGGCATCAACCACATAGATAATACCTGCACCCTCCATAATGGGTTCAAGCAGTTCAATCTCATCTCTAAAGCGTGGGTCATCACGATGTTTGGCAATGAAAATTTTAAGCAGATCGGCACGTCTGTCTGCTGGTACTGATTCTTGCTCTTCTAGCCACCCCAAGACCCTTCTTGCCCGTTGAAAACCAGGGGTATCAAAGAGTTCATAAATAATTTTACCATCAACTTTAAGAGGGAAACCCCTTTTGACCTGTGTGGTTCCAGGGGTGTCTCCTATCTGTACCGAATCATCGAGTGCCAATGAAGAGACAATACTGCTCTTTCCTTTATTGGGGTGTCCCACCACTGCAAATTTAGGATAATTTTTACTGTTCTGCATCATCTACTACCCATACCCTTTCTACTTTAAGTGCTTGAATTTTTCGTTTCCATACGGCAATGTCTTTGGCATCGCTTTCATAATATCGCCCTACCGTACCCAGTGGGTAGAGTTGAATCTCATCAATTTCATCATTATCAATAAGCATCTCTAAGAAGTCAACAAAATCCATGGTTGGTGGCTCCCATGATTTAACATAGAGTAGAACGGTTCCATCAATGCTGTTGGCTATCTGTTCATCTTCTCTGAAACTGTGCCTTCCACCTACAGTCTCTACCGAGAGACCCTCTATTGATTTACTGTCATTTGCCAGTTGCATCTCACTACTAGAGTAGTTCCAACCTATAATATGGGGGTATCCTTGATGGGGAGTTTCTGTTATCTGCTCTTCTGTCTCTGGAATAATCTCTAAATGCTTCTCAATTTTAGGAGATTTGGTTGAGACATAGGGAGTAGTAAACTCTTTAATAAGTCTTTGAGCACCCTTTAGGGCTAAAAAATCTCTGTTGAGTTGTCGTTGATACCCATAACGGCTAAATATCCATACAATAAAACGTAAAAAAATAGCATAGACTAGGGTTGTCATGGCTAAAAATTGCCACCAAGCCCCCAATTTATTGGCATTGTGTATCATTTCGTTGTCCAATCTTTCGCCCAATCTAAAGTAGTGACTAATTTCGACCAGTTCGAGAGAAGGAATGGCATTGGGCATTAACGATTGCCAAGTAAAACCAATAGATGCCAAGAGGGTTTGAAATGACTCATCCGAAATCTGAAGGGTGGTACTCCATCCAAATGCAATATCTTTGGCCATTACCATTAAAATAAGTGCCATGAGTAGCCCAAAAGAGAAGAGCAGAGAGAAGAGTTGAATTCGATGTAAAAACATCCATTTTGTTAATGAGGAAGAGAGCTTAATCTCTGAGAGTTCTATTTTATTATCAAAGGGGAGAAATTCAACAAATTTTTCTATCCAATGTAAGGGGAAAAAAAGGTTGAAAAATCGGCTCAATAGACCATCACTTATCATTGAAAGTGTCGAGAGTAAGAGACTAACAACAGGGAGTACCATGGCGACCAAAAGATAGTAAATAATGTTGACAGGTTCATGACCACTATAGCTAAGTAGCCCAATACCCGTTAAAAAGCCAACAAGTAAAAAGATAAAGGCTAAAACAGTGCTAATGGTCAAGAAATGCGTTAAAAATGTCTCTGATTTTAGATGACTGGTAACTCTAAAACGGTTTTTGTTTAACCAAAGATAAAGCAGGGTTAAGGGGTCGTTCTTAAACGCTTCATGTTGTAGAGCAAAGGTGCGATTTTCTTCGTGATTTCCCTTGTACTCCTCTAACAGTTGAGAGAGGTCAAGGTACGATTTAATGGATAGTTGGGTATTCTTTGTCTGCATAGATGACTTTGTATTTTTTAGAAGATTATACGATGAATCTGCTTAATCTCTAAGGAAAAGGTTCATCTGTGAAAAAGTAGTAATTAAAGTAACTCAATATCCACAACTATTCTTCCTGGATTGGATAAATCAAACACTTTAACGTTAGCATTTGCTCTTAGTTTAATATGGAATTTATAACCATTTTCATCTGGATAGGTATCAAAATAGATTTTTTCAATAAGACTATTTCTTGAAAATTTTGGTATGGGTGCTGAAAATCCTTGGTAACCTTCTATAATCGCAGTAATGAGTCTTTGGTCAGGATGATAGATAAAATCATAGGTTCCTGCATGGTCAACCTTTTCTCCTAATGTTTCACTGTTGTAGTCCCATTGATAATTATCAAAAACCAAACGGGTGGTATTTCCATTTTGGCTGACCCGAATGGTGCCAATATCAAGCCCCTCATTCACCTCATCTTTTACCTCTTTAACCTTCTCGTCTTCAATATACTCTTTTTTAATAGGTTTTGAACTCAATGGTATATCGTCGAGTGCTACTTTTGTAGTTGTATTGCTTTCAGAAGGTTCACCCTTATAGCCTGTTTCACAACCATTAAAAAGAAAAATAATAGGTAGTAGTAAAAAAATAATTCGCATGGAGTTCCCTTTATATATAATAATTTTAATTATAGCTTTTTCTTTACTAAGATGCAAGAAATTAATTTAAAAAATTAAAAAATAACTATAAAAAATAGAGAGGTAGAGGGGATTTCCAAAGAAAAACTTTGGAAGTTACCTAAAAGTCGTAGGTAACACCCACACTAACACTGTCTAAATCGGGGGTATCCTCTCTGGCAACGAGTCGTTCATAATCAATAAAAAGACCCACTCCTTTCTCTTGGTCGCCCATTCCATCAAAATCTCGGGAGTAGCGAACATCTTTAACACTGTCTGTAGATAAATCAAATTCAAATCCTCCACCTAGTGCTAAACTTTCAGCTTCAATCTCTTGTGCATGACCCGAAGCAGATGTTTTGGCTACACCAATAAGGGCATAGATATTGGTGACATCACCAATGGGAATCATGGGTTTAATAAAAAGACCTATGTGGTCGATTTTGGCATCACTTACAATCGTTTTGATGACTCTGGCTTCAATCCCAATATATTGATTAAAATCATATCCAATTCGACCCATGATGGCACTAGCATTCTTTTTTGAAAGAGAATTGTTTTCTGAAGGAAGGCTTGATGAAACAGAGCAGTCACAGGCTTGGTCGTAGCGAATTCCTGAAATACCTAATGCAGTATAGAAACCATTAGAAGAGGCAATTTTTTTTGGGGTTGCTTTGACTATTTTTTTGATTTTAGGTTCTGTATAGATGGGTGTAGGAGGCTCTTCATAGGCTTTGATGGCTAGATTTTCATCTTCAGTCTCATAAGAGGTGACTTCGGTAAACTCTCCTCCTGCATAACTTAAATTACCGAGAATAAATAGTGCTAAAATAGATAAATGTATATTTTTCATCTCTTTCCTTTCGTCAACTAAAAAAATATTATTTAATTATTATATCTAAAAAAATATTTATTTAACTTGTCTTGAATATTGAAAATACTTTTTAATAGCATGAAAGAGTTGAATAACAATGAGTGCTACAGCACCAATAAAACCAAAGAGTAGAAGATACAACATATGTTCAATCAGATGAATATCATGCCTGTAAATACCCTCTAGCATTAAAACAATGGCAGTGGTTCCAATAAATGTTAATATTTTATTGGCTCTGTTTGATGGGGAGATAAAGAGTCGAGTTAGGGTACTTAATGGTTTTTCTTTCTTCTCTTCTACTACTTCTATTAGTTGATATCCATGCATCTTTTTTAATCTAAGAACCAATGTATCATATTCAGAGTAGAGGGTATGGGAGTTTTTTCTTACTCTTCTAAGATAGGGGGTAAACTGTTTGTGGGTTTTAATAAAATATTTCCCCGAGAGTTCATTGAGTATATCAATATTAAAAATATCATGTTTAACTCCTACTGCAAACTTATTGAGCAGACTTAGCATTTCTGAAACATCATGCCTTAAACTATTATCACTCATGATAATATCAATATCTGCTTCGCTGACATGGTCAAACATATCATTAATATTGAGTCTTTTTCGTACCTTTGATGTAATAATACGCAGATCTTTTCGTACCGTGGAGTAGGCGTTGAGTGTCATCTCGTTTTTCATACGCAGATGTTCTTTTTCGCTCTCTAGTCGTGTAAGGTAGAGTTGGTGCAGTACCAGCATTAAACCGACTATACCAATAGGTATAGAGACAATATCTGCTACGTTGGCAAATGTATCTAAGTCCATGTATCCCCTCATGAATAATATTTATTGGAATATACACTAAATCGTAAAGCACACTCCTTAAAGCAATATAAAACAGAGGGATTGAAACCAAGAGTGTAACATTTGTTGATAAAATTTATGGATAGAGAAAATTTCTCTTAACTCTTGGTTTAAGATGTTAGAATGCTAAAAAAAGAGGATTTTTCCATGAAACTATACTACTATGCACACTCTGGACACAAAAATGGGTTAGATAGAGTTAAGAAAGCCGTGGCTTTGCTAAAGCATTTAAATAGGGCAGGGTTAGATACGATGTTGTTGGTTAATGATTTTAGAGCAGGATTGGTGGCTCGTGAGTTTGGAATTACAGAATCAGTAACCATTGAGACCATTCAAGATATTGATGCCATTGCAGAACATGGTGATGTAATAATTATAGACAGTCCAGAGAATCATCGAGGACGTTTAGAGAAGTATTGTACTCAATTCAAAAGGGTATTCCGATTGGCACAGAGCTGTGATGATAAGAGTCAATATGGAGAGGTAATGCTTCATATAAATTGCGAAGATGAAGCGTGTATCTCCTCTTTAATTATTGATGATGTCTATTTTGAAGAGCATGAAAAAGTAGATAGAACGCTCTTCTTCTTGAGTGATTCAGATGCAGATAAAACCATTCTTTCTAATGGTGATTTTTTTGAGGGTGAAGAGATGGAATTGCTGTTGGGACACTACTTCTATATTAAATATGAAGAGGATTTGGCTAAAGTCTTTAAAAAACTGCATGAACCAGAGGAGTATATTGAGTTAATTAGCACTAGTAAACGGGTAGTTACTGCTTCATTGCAATGTGCTTTAGAAGCAGGAACCAGTGGAGCAGAAGTTGTATATATTTTAACAGAACCTTTGGATTTATGTATAGTAGAAAAGTTAAGAATCATGCAAGTTCGGACAATAGAGGGGTTTGATAAAATTAAATATAAACATGTTATGTTGGATACTGCTAAAGGATGTCACTTAATCACCCAAGAGTGTAAAACAATTGCATCGAAAATTATAAATAATCTTGATTTATAGAGAATATTAACGTCTTTTTTTTTATAATGGGTATGAAATTTATTATAAAGGAAAAGTATGAGTAGTAGACGTGATTTTATGGGTATGGCTCTGGGTGGTTTTACAGCCCTTGGTGGTATCGGTGCATTATATGCAATGAAAAAATCTTGGGATCCACTTCCAAGTGTTAAAGCTGCGGGATTTACAAAAATTGACTTAAGTTCAATGGTTGAAAATAAACTGGCAGTTGAAAAATGGAGAGGTAAACCAATCTTTATCTTGAAAAAAACAGCAGATATGAAGAAAGATGATAGAGATCTCATTGTAGGGTCGGATAGATATCATCTATCTATTGGTTTATGTACACACCTTGGTTGTATTCCTGCTTATAAGCCAGATGACAAGAAGTTCTTGTGTGCCTGTCATGGTGGAGAATTTGATACTGCTGGTAACAACCTTCCTGGTTTACCACCTCCAAGCCCATTAGAGATTCCTCCATTCAAGCTTGAAGGAACAACACTTGTTCTTGGTGAAACTGGTCCAGAGTATCAAAAAATGTTTGATGCTGGCATTACGGTATAGGGGGAATAGATGGCAAAATTTGAAAAAGCAAGTAGTATAGGTGAGTGGTTAGACCAGCGTATAGCAGTAGAGACACTCAAAAAAGTTATGCAGACAGAGTACTGGATTCCAAAAGATATTAACTTCTTATGGGCAATGGGTATGGTTTTGGCTGCTACATTTGGTATTCTTATCGTTTCTGGTATTTTCCTTCTTATGTATTATCAACCACATGTTGACCATGCGTTTGACTCTGTAAACTATTTGATTATGACGGAAGTTGGGTATGGTTGGTTGTGGAGACACATTCATGGTGTTGGTGCATCATTGGTCTTCTTAATCATTTATATTCACATGTTTACAGGTATTTATTATGGTTCGTATAAAAGAGGTAGAGAACTTATTTGGATTTCAGGTATGTTACTTTTTGTACTCTTTTCTGCTGAAGCATTCTCTGGATATATGTTACCTTGGGGACAAATGAGTTACTGGGCTGGTATGGTTATTACCAACTTATTTTCTGGTGGTTCACTAGAAGCTTATGGTTTGGTCGAGTGGATTAGAGGGGATTATGTTCCTGCTCAAGCATTCTTGACACGATTCTTTATGTTACATGTATTCTTGATGCCGTTAATGATTATCGGTGCGATTGTATTCCACTTTGGAACACTTAGAATCCCACATGTTAACAATCAAGAGGGTGAAGATTTTGATTATGCTGAAGCTGCAGAGCTTTATAAAGCAGGTAAAGTAAAAGAGTCTAAGGTTATTCCATTTAGCCCTGTATTCTTGAGTAAAGATGTATTTGTAATGGGTGTCTATTTTGTTCTGTTTTTCTATCTTGTATTTTACAACTTTAGTTTTGCAATGGATCCTGTAAACTTTGACCCTGCAAATGGCTTGAGTACACCAGCACACATCTACCCTGAGTGGTATTTCTTGTGGTCGTATGAGATTCTAAGACCATTTTCTAAAGATATTGGTTTGATCTTGTTTGCAATATCTCAAGTAATCTTCTTTACACTTCCATTCTTGGATAGAAGTCCAAATGTTGCACCAGCAAGTCGAAGAGGACTCTTTAAATACTGGTTCTGGATACTGTTGGTTGACTGTCTTATCTTGACATTTATGGGTAAATTACCACCAACAGATCCAACATTCGCATCTATCGGATTGGTTTCAGCTGTTATATTCTTCGCATTATGGATAGCGTTGCCAATTATCACAAAATTAGAAAAAAAGCTGTAAGGAGTAGAGAATGAATAAAGAATTAAAAATATTCGCAGTTGTTGCAGCCTTTACAATAGCACTATACTGGGGAGTTGAGCCATTTGCTCACTCTCAAATGCATGCACATGTTGATGGTAATGGTTTAGTATATGATGGTAAAGCAGATATTGCATACACATCAAAAGATAAAGTGAAAGCGAAAAAAGCTTTCTGGGCAGATGTTAAAACCATAGCAGCACTTAAAGGTGATGTAACAGCTGGTGAAGCTGGTTTTGCAACATGTACGGGTTGTCACATGGATGGTGCGGCTAATATGGGTGGTGTTACTCCACCTATACTTGACCATGCAGGTGCATTGTATGACAAAAATTATCTTATTGCATTGATTAAAGATCCTGCAATGGCGATGAATACTGATCATAAATTTACAGGTACCAGGACCCATCCAATGGGTAGTATTAAAGCAATGATGACCGATAATCAGCAAATTGCTGACGTGGTTGCGTATATCAAAGCTAAAAAAGCAGGTGAAGTGACTCCAAAAGAGGCATATGTTGAATCCTGTGGACGATGTCATGCTAACCGTTATGGTAACTCGACTCAATTGGGTGAGACTCCTAAATTTAAGTACAAAAAAGATGAGTTGGCTTATCAGATTAAAGTGCTTGAAGAGCAAGACTTAATTAAAGCCTATATGGGGAAAATTCCACCAGATTTGTCTATTATCTATAGAGCTAGAAGCCACCACTTCTTGGAGACTTTTATAGAGAATCCACAGAGTCAACTTCACGGTACAGCGATGCCTAGAGTAGGACTTAGTGAGAATGGTATGCACAAAGTTATGGCATATCTTGAAGAGACAGGTGACCCTAGTAAACCAGCTAGAGATGCACTTGGACCATGGGTACTGCTATTTTTTGTTATCTTTACAATTTTAGCTTATCTTTGGAAAAACTCTTTATGGAGAGATTTACATTAATCTTTCTCTTTAGATAAGAATAAGGCTTTTGCCTTGTTCTTATATAACTATACTATTCTTTTCTGTTAAACTAAAATTTTTAATTTCCCTTAAACCATTTTTTCACTATTATTACCTTAAAATTTAAAATCTAGGCAATTCCCATGACTGATTTAGAGATCACCCTTGATGACATTCGAGACAATTTTGACCAAAGAAGCATATTGCGAGGTAATGAGTATTATCTTGATGGTAGAGTGATTGAACTTAAAAGTTATGGTGTAGATAGAGCTAAAAATTTTGAGCAGATAGAGAAGTATGATATCATCTTAACCACCTATCACCAAACTAACAGGCTCGACACAAAAGAGAGAAGAGGCGATAGAAAAATTTACCAAAGGTGATGCTACAATCTTCCTTATTAGCCTCAAAGCAGGTGGAGTAGGGCTAAACTTGGTAGAAGCTGATACGGTCATCCACTATGACCCTTGGTGGAATCCTGCTGTGGAGAATCAAGCTACGGACAGAGCTTATCGAATTGGGCAAGATAAGGCAGTGTTTGTCTATAAGTTAATCGTTGAGAACTCAATAGAGGAGCAGATTATAAAACTTCAAGAGAAGAAAAAATCACTTCAAGCAGGGATATATAAGGGCAATAAGGACAAGAGTGATAAGTTTGATGGTGAGGAGTTGGTGGAGCTGTTGAGGTTGTAATTTTTTTGACACATATCATCACACTTTTATCTACTTTTGGTTAATCTAAGCAAAAATTATTATATGGATTATTATGCTTATAGATGGACACGGAAGAACCGTTGATTACCTTAGAGTCTCGGTGACAGAGAGATGTAACTTTAGATGTCAGTACTGTATGCCAGAGAAACCTTTCTCTTGGGTTCCACGAGAAAACCTACTCTCTTTTGAAGAGCTATTTTTGTTTATGAAAGTAGCGATAGATGAGGGTGTTACCAAAATTCGTATTACAGGTGGAGAACCACTCTTACGTGAGGGATTAGATACTTTCATTAGGATGATTCATGACTATAAGCCAGATATTGATTTGGCATTGACTACCAATGCTTACTTACTTCCTCAAACAGCACAAAAACTTAAAGATGCAGGACTTAAACGGCTCAATATCTCACTAGACTCTTTAAAGCCTGAAGTTGCTCAACAGATAGCACAGAAAGATGTTTTGGCACAGGTACTTAAGGGGATAGACAAAGCCTTAGAAGTTGGATTAGGAGTGAAAATCAATATGGTTCCTCTTAAAGGAATTAATGATGATGAGATTTTAGATATTATTGATTACTGTAAAGAGCGAAACATTAAAGTGCGATTTATTGAGTATATGGAAAATGCTCATGCCAGTAAATCCATTGAGGGGATGCATGGACGAGAGATACTCGAAAAAGTAAAAGAGCGATATACCATCAATGCCTTAGGGCGTGAGGGGGCTAGTCCCTCGTTTAACTACAAATTAGATGATGGGTATGAGTTTGGACTCATCGACCCTCATAAGCATGACTTTTGTGAAAACTGTAACCGTATTCGATTGACAGCAGAGGGTAATTTGATTCCTTGTTTGTATTTTGATGAGGCATTAAGTATCGCCAAAGCTGTTAAAGCAGGAGACATCGAGGGTGCGAGTCAAGTGTTGGCAAAGGTACTTAAAGATAAACCCAAAGAGAACCGTTGGAGTGAAGATTTAAATGGTGAAGATGTCTCGGCAAGAGCTTTTTATGAGACGGGTGGGTGATTTGAAGTTTGTTAATAAAAAGGTCATAATTTTTGATTTGGATGGCACACTTATTGATAGCTCTCCTGATTTATCACACGCTGTAAACCATATGTTAGAGCAGTTAAACCTCTCTACTTTTAGTGAATCAACGGTTCATGGGTGGGTAGGAAATGGTGCATCTACTTTGGTTAAACGCGCGTTATCGGGAGATAGTCTAATAGATGAGACGATAGACCCTAAATTGTTTGAAAAAGCTCTTGATATTTTTTTAAAATTTTATGCTAAAAACCTCTGTGTGGCGACAACACTTTACCCCAATGTTAAAGAGACATTAGCATCTTTAAAAAAAGAGGGTTATATCTTGGTTATTGTGACCAACAAACCGTTTGATTTTGTAGCACCTATCTTAAAAGGTTTGGGCTTAGATGGGTTATTTGAGTTCTATTTAGGTGGAGAGAGTTTAGAGAAGCGAAAGCCTGACCCTATGCCTCTGTTTTATGTGTGTGAGAAGCTTAACGTTACTGTTGAAGAGTGTGTGATGATAGGTGATTCAAAAAATGATATTATCTCAGCCAATCATGCAAAAATGCAGAGTGTTGGGGTCACTTATGGTTATAATTATGGTGAAGATATTGCTCTTTATCAGCCCACGATGATGGTGGATGATTTTGCCGATATTTTACCAAGTTTTATAGGACAGTAGCAATGAATCAAAAAGCAAAAATAGCCGTTATCGGTGGTGGTGTGGCAGGTGCTTCAACAGCACTCTATCTAGGAAATTTAGGGCTAGAGGTGACACTTTTTGAAAGAGAGACCTCTTTGGTCAATGGCCCCCCATTTTGTCATCTTCATGCAGGGGGCAATCTCTATCCTAATATTTCTGATGAGCAGTGTATTAAACTACTCAAACAGTCCATAGATTTTTTGCGTTTTTATCCTCATGTGGTAGATTATCGCCCCACGGTGATTGCACTGCCCAATTATTGTACTTCTAATGTAAACAACCTGTTTCCTCGTCTTAAAAAACTACAAAAAGAGTATGAATTACTAATAGAAAATGACCCTAAAAATAGAGTCTTAGGCGAGAGTAAAGATTACTATAGACTCTATAGCAAAGAGCAGATAGAGGACTTAAAAGAGGGAAAAATAACCAACAGTTTAGATAAATGGATGGTTCCTGTAGCTCAAAATATAGACTTGACCAAAGTACAGTTTCCCCTCATTTTAGTTCAAGAGTATGGGCTTAACCTCTTTCGTTTGGGTGCGAGTATGGCTCTTGCTTTAAAAAAAATAGAAGAGGTTCAAGTTTTGTTCAATACAACAGTGACCAATGTAGTAAAAGATAAGAACCGTTGGAATATCAGTTATCAAAAAGATGAAGAGATAGCCCAAGAGAATTTTGATTATCTTATTAACGCCACAGGGTTTAGAACAGGAAAAATAGATGATTTTTTAGATGTCCCTTGTAAAAAAATGGTCGAGTTTAAAGCAGCTTATGTAACCAAATGGGAACAGGCAGAGGGTACTCTTTTTCCTGAAATAATCTTTCATGGAGAGCGAGGAACCCCCCAAGGAATGGGACAGTTCACCCCTTATCCCAATGGTCACTTCCAGCTTCACGGCATGACCAATGAGATTACACTCTATAAAGATGGATTGGTTGCAAGTACGGCTCTAAGTTGTCAACCACAACTCAAACCAAACTTCATCGAAAAGATTGAGAAGTCGTGGAGTAAGGAGGAGGTGGAGCAGAGAACGAAAAGTGCTATCCAACATCTATCCAAATTTATCCCCTCTTTTAGCCAAGCAAGAGTGGGTTCAAAACCTCTTTTTGGAGCGCAACAAATCCCAGGAGATGACCCATCACTTCGTGTGGCAGAGGTCTCATTTCCTACTGAAAAATATGCACGATGTGAGATTGTTAAAGTCTCCTCAGTCATTGATATGATAGATAGCATTGTTGGTGAATTGATAAAGCTTGGTTATGTAGATAAGCGTTGTAATTTTGAACCGATGATAGATGAGAAAGAGGCAGATATTACAAAAGTTGCTGAGTTGATTTGTAGAGAACGAGAGTATCCCGAGATGTTGGCTCATCGGAGTGTTTTGGGATTACAATAATGGTGTTAGAGGTAAATATGCCCAAGTCTATAAAGAGGGTGAATATTATAAAAATAGATACAGATATAATGAAGTTTTTTCCTGATACAAAGTCTGTAAATGAAGAGTTACGAACTTGATGATGTTTTAGCTCATAAAGATGACAATCCAATGATAGGGCTGATAGAGAGTGAGTTTTTAAATATAGAGGATAATAAATAAAATGTTCTACCTAACCGAAAAATTCTTCTCCATTCAAGGAGAAGGTAAATATGCAGGAATCCCATCGTACTTTTTACGTACGGGTGGGTGTAATTTGAGTTGCCCAGGGTTTGGGGCTAGTTATGATGTGAATGGTGTGGAGCAGATGGGGTGTGATACTTACTTTGCTGTAGACTCTCATTTTTCCTCTTCTTGGGAGAAGGTAGAGAAGGCTTCTGTGCTGATTGCTCATTTGGATAAGGAGTTTGAAAAAATTGGTTATATTCCACAAATAGTTATTACAGGTGGAGAGCCTTTAATGTATTATAAGGATGAGGTCTTTTATAGTGTTATTGCATGGTTGGTATATCAAGGAACTCGTATAACCTTTGAAACAAATGGGACGATAGAGATTGATTTTAAAAAGTATGGCATGTATACACAGACTACTTTTGCACTCTCTATAAAACTAGCCAATTCAGGAGAGCCAAAAAATAGACGAATTAAGCCACGGGCTATTGCGAATATAGTGAACTACTCATATGATAGCTTTTTTAAATTTACGATTGATAAAAAATTGGTAGAGACAACGGCATTTGATGAGATAGAGGAGATAACAAAGGTATTTAAAAAGCCAAATATCTATTGTATGCCTGTTGGGGAGAGTCGTTCAAATATTTGGCACAATGACAGGGCTGTATTTGAGTTTTGTATGAAGCATGGGTTTAATTATAGTGATAGGTTGCATATACGGGTTTTTGATACGACGCAGGGGGTATAGCAAAATAAATATTAAGTTTATCTGTATATAATCGAAAAAACAGTAAAAAAGGTCTTGACAGTATGCCAAACAGCAAATTAAAAACAGAAGCATTGGAGCTTTTTAATGCAAAAGAGTACCCCAAAGCATTGGAACTTTATCAATACCTTGCCCAGCAGGGGGATTTTTCTTCTTTGGCAACAGTGGGATATTTTTACCACAATGGTTTAGGGGTAGAAAAGAACTATACAAAAGCAATAGCTTATTATGAAAAAGCTTCTGATGCGGGGGAACACTCCTCTTCTTATAATCTTGGACTCTTGTATTTAAAGGGGTTAGGGGTTGAAAAAAATAGTGTTAAAGCTCATGAATATTATCTTAAAGCAGCGACAAAAGGTATGCCCCAAGCTCAATTTGATGTGGCATTAATGTTTGAGAATGGAGAAGGGTGTGAGAAGAACTATTCAGAATCAGCTTTTTGGTACGAAGAGTCAGCCAAACGGGGGAATGCAGAAGCTTTTAATAATCTTGGAGCATTATTTAAAGAGGGGATAGGGGTAGAACAGAGTGATAAAAAAGCCTATATTCTATTTAAGCAGTCAGCAACAAGAGGTTCACCTCAGGGGCAGTTTAATTTGGGTGCGATGTATGACCAAGGATTGGGGTGTGAGACCAATCAAGAAAAAGCGATAGAGTGGTGTCGAAAAGCTTCATTTCAAGGGCATCAAAAAGCCAAAGATATTATGCACCGTATGCAACAAGATGGGCAGATAGTATTTTAATTAAAAGGATGTATTTTGAGCAAAGCCTTAAATACTACGCTGACGCTATGTCAACTTCAGCAGTTGGCTCATGCGACTGGTCGCATTTTAGAAAAGGAGATGAATAGTTAATGATAATACGAAAACTGTTTAAATTTGAAAATGCCCACATTGTGCGTAACTGTAGTACCACCCGATGTAGTGAAAATTTGCATGGACACTCTTATAAAGTAGAGGTGCTTTTAGAGTCAAATTATCTTGACCATGGGCAGATGGTGTATGATTTTGGATTAACCAAACGATACATTAAAGAGCTTATTGATGGGTTTGACCATGCCATTACCTTGTGGAGTGGTGATGATGGGGAGTATTTGAATGATATGAAAAAACACTCAAGTCGTTGGATAGAGCTTCCTGTGAGTCCCTCGGCTGAACAGTTTTCTCGGGTAATTTTTTTGTTGGTTGAACGTGTTTTAGAGTGTACAGGTATGGTTAATGGTGAACGAGAGGTTCAACTACACAGTGTTATTGTACATGAGACTGAAACAGGTTATGCCCAAGGATTTAAAGAAGATGCTCACAGTAAATTGATGGGAAAAATAGATTTCAGGGATATTATTTTTTCTAAACAGGTGCAGAGCGAGTGGAGTGATGGGCAGTTATGGGAGAGTTTGTTAAATAAAAACTTAATGGTTAATCCATTAAAAGTATAGAGTTGACCAAAATCAATTTTTTAGGAAAAAATAAAAATAATAGAGTATAATTGTACATCATATAATTAATAACATAAAGGAATAACATGAATAAAATAACAGTATTATCTGTAATTGTAGCATCTCTACTTTTGCTAGGTTGTGGCGAAGAGGCAACGAAAGAAGTGAGTGCATCTGTAGCTACTGAAAAAGCTGTAGAATCAGCAACAACTGAAACGGTAGCCGAGAAAGCAACCAAAGCTGTAGACGCTGTTAAAGAGGTAGCAACTGAAGTTGTTGAATCTACCAAAGAGGTAGCATCAGCAGTGGCTGAAAAAACAGCAGAAGTAGTAACAGAAGCTAAAGAGGCTGTCACAGGTGTTGATTTAAAAGCATGTGCTGCATGTCATGGTGCTGATTTCGAGAAAAAAGCGATGGGTGTCTCTAAAATTGTTAAAGATATGAGTAAAGAGGATATTATTACTGCAATTAAAGGGTACAAAGATGGTTCTTATGGTGGTAATATGAAAGCACTTATGAAGGGTCAAGTTGCCTCTTTTGATGATGCAAAAATTGAAGCAGTTGCTGGTCAAATTGCAAAATAGTTAGAACTCCTGTTTTCTAATTTCGTGGGCAGGAATGCCCACACTACCCTTTGATAAAAAAATCCTCTTTTTTACTGCTCTGTATCTCAAATTTTATTGGTATCATTTTAACCTCTTGATTTTTATTTAAATGATCAATCTCTTTGGTGGTGACAATCATTCCATCTGCCTGTTCAAGTGGTGAGACCATGCCTGGTTTTTGATTAGAGAGTGGTTCAAAAGAGTCTCCGTTCCATTTGCCTAAAATAACAGCATATTTTCCTGCTTTAAATTTATAATCATTTCTCATTTTAGTGGTGATAAGTGGATGATAAAAGCTATTGGTTCCTGTCAATTTTAAGATGCTAGGTTTGACAAACATCTCAAAATTTACCATGGCTGCGAGTGGATTTCCTGGCAGGTTAATAACAAAACATTTTCCGAGTTTGCCAAAGGTGGTTGGTTTGCCTGGCTTAATATTCACTTTAGAAAAAAGCGTCTCCATTCCAAGTTCGCTAAATGCTTGAATCGTAAAGTCTTTATCTCCTACTGAAACGCCACCAGAGGTTAAGATAAGGTCAGCATCCATGGCATGAGAGACTGCTTTTTTAAGCTCTTCTGTTGTGTCCCCCGAGTTTGATATATAGCTTACATCACACCCCAACTCTTTGGCTCTGGCATAAAACATGGGGGCATTAGAGTTATAAAGTTGGTGGGTATCTATCTTTTCATAGTGGGCTTTTAGCTCTTCTCCTGTGCTAAAAATAACCACTTTTGGTTTTCGGTAGACCTCGATATGGGTGATGCCTTGTGAAGAGAGTAGGGCTAAAGAGTAAGCCGTTATTTTTTCGTGGGCATTCATAAAAGTTTTGCCACTTTTTATATCTTCTCCTTGCCAACGTATCATGGCATTGGGATTAATGGTTGGGGGTAGAATAATGCTCTGTTGTGTTAAAAACTCTACATCTTCAATTGGAACAATCGCTTCGCACCCTTTGGGAATGGGGGCTCCTGTCATAATTTTTATCGCTTCATCGTGATGTAAGTGTTCTTGGGGCCTATCACCTGCGTAGATGACCTCTTTTATATTAACGGCTTTTCCTGCATCGGTTAGTTTGACGGCATAACCATCCATCGCAGAGTTATCAAACCGTGGTAGGTCAAATGAAGCTTGATAGCTTTGTGCGGATACAGAACCAATACTCTGTTCTATGGGAATAATATGGGTGCTTTTTTTGGTAACACTATTGTATATAATCTCTAACGCTTCATTAATGGTAACCATAACGTTTGCCTTTTTTATAAATTGATTTGATTATATCAAAATAGGGTATAATTCATCTAAAAAAAGGGTTTTAATGTTTGGTGAATTTGATGAGATGATACTCTATCATGCAGTTCTAATAAAGATGCTATTGGGGTTGTTGGTTGTGGGAATGATGATTCCTTTTTTAAGTAGTGCGTGTGAAAAAATCATAAAACGTACACGAATTTATATGTTTATTTTTCATGGGTTTATGACCTCGGTGGCTTTTTCAGGATTGGTGGCTTTTGTATTTGTTCAGATGAGTTTTAATGCCAGTATGGGATTTATGATTGTGGCGTATTTGCTGATGAGTGCTATAGAGAGTGTTAAATATCTTTTAATGCTTCAAACCCAAAAAGAGTCTGATGCTTGTAACAATAAAATGCGTATAATCTCTTTAAAATATACGATGATAAATATTGTAATTGTTGCACTGTTTGTTGTGTATAAAATAATGGAGCATTCGAGTACAGTACCTCTGTAACGATGAAAATCATAAATTCAACTTTAAGGTAATTAGATATGACAATACATTTTAACAATACTTCAACAAAAGAGAGCTATAAATTTATCGACCTATTTGCAGGTATTGGTGGGATTAGACTCGGTTTTGAGCAGGTATTTCAAGAGAAAAGCTCTTTTGTTTTTGCTTCTGAAATTGATAAATATGCAAAAATTACTTACTCTAGCAATTATGGTCATCTTCCCTCTGGAGACATTACCCAAATTGAACCTCAAGAGATACCACCATTTGATATTTTGTTGGCAGGTTTTCCTTGTCAACCCTTTTCGAATGCAGGGCTAAAAAAAGGCTTTGAAGATACACGAGGTACACTATTTTTTGATATTGCTAAAATTGCAAAAGAGCATAAACCAAAAGTGCTATTTCTTGAAAATGTAAAAGGGTTTAGAAATCATGATAAAGGCAATACTTTTAAAGTGGTTCAAGAGACTTTAGAAGAGTTAGGGTATAAAGTTTTTTCAGAGGTTTTAAATGCCAAGCATTTTGGTGTTCCACAAAATAGAGAAAGAATTTATATTATTGGATTTTTAGATCATGATGTTAATTTTAAATTTCCAAAGCCCTCTGATCAGTCTGTTAAAGTTGGAGATATTTTAGATAAAGAGGTAGATAAAAAATATACAATTTCAGATAAGCTATGGGCTGGTCATCAGAGACGAAAACTTGAACATAAAGCTAAAGGTAATGGTTTTGGATACTCTATGTTTACTGAAGAGTCTGAATATACAAGCACCATTAGTGCTAGGTATTATAAGGATGGTTCTGAAATATTGATAGCACAAAAAGATAGAAATCCAAGAAAACTATCTCCACGAGAAGCAGGAAGACTGCAAGGTTTTCCTGATGATTTTCAGATAGTTGTTAGTGATACTCAAGCATATAAACAGTTTGGAAACAGTGTGGCTGTTCCTGTAATTATGGAGTTGGCAAAAAATATTTTAAAAGAGTTGGAAGCGTAGATATGGATATAAAAAAATTAGATATTAGAAAAGAGAAGTTTGATATAAATTTAAAGTTTTATTTTTTTCTAAAATATTTGGTTAAAACAAATTTATCGGATAATCAAGCAACATCTATTTTGAAGATTTATAGTTTAAAATCGTCATTTAAATTAGCTGTTTCACAAATGATAACGCATATCGAAGATAAGATAAAAACAGGTTCAAAAAAACAGAAACTTCTATTTGAGATATTGGATGAAGTTGATAGTGAGTTATCTTTAAGACTATTTATTTTTAGTCTAAAACTCTACATGATAAAAGATTTACTTTTAAGAGAGGCTAAACTTAAAGATTTGTTGAATGTTTCAAAGTTAGAAAATCTTGACCCTTTGTCTTTAGAATATGATAAAATAACCCTCTATAGTCCTTATGCAACAAGGGTAAATGGAGCGTTATTATCACTGATATTTTTTGATAAATTAGCAAACAATGAAACCAATTTTATTTCACAAGATGCTGATAATTATATAAAAAGTTTATCTAAAATAGCGATAGAGTTAAGAGATAATGGTGTTGAGCCAAATCAGATATTTATGTTGATGTTTAGTGAGAGTATTAATCAGTCTATTATTAGTAACAGTGGTTCAAATTATGAAGATAGAATTTTTTCTGTGTTGACCTCTATTGGAATTAAAGAGGATAAGATAGAGAAAATACATGACAAAGATGATAGCTCTACAGAATTTGATTTTTTCTTTGAATTGAATGGTAAAACTTATGGAATCGGAGCCAAAAGAACCTTACGAGAGCGATATAAACAGTTTATTAAAACAGCTCAAATGAGTAAAATAGATGTGATGATAGAGATAACGCTGGGTATTGATTTAAGTGAAGAGAAAGTTCGAGCTATTCGAAATCATGATGTGTTTTTGTTTGTTGCTGATGAAGTGTATAGCACTCAAAAGTATTTGCAAGAGATAGAAGGAGTTTACTCTTCAACAGATTTGACGATTATTACTTTGGAGGGTTTAAATGCAGTACCTCTACCATAAAGAGGCAGGTAGATCGACACTTTTACTCAAAGGTGATGAACATCGCTATATCTTTAAAGTGCGTCGTCATCGCGAAGGTGAGGTGATGGCTTTGCGTAATCTGAAAGATGAAAAACTTTACCATTATAAAATAGAGCATTTAGATAGAAAAGAGGCTCATCTTATTTTAGACCGTACAGAGGTTTTGGTGCTGAAATCCAAAAAAAAGTTACATATTGGTTGGTGTGTTATTGATCCAAAAAGCATTGAAAAGGTATTGCCAACACTCAATGAGATGGGGGTTGAACGTATTAGTTTTATCTATTGTCAACGCTCTCAAAAGAGTTTTAAACTTGATTTTAGTCGTTTTGAAAAGATACTCTTAAACTCCTCGCAACAGTCTGGTCGAAGCGAGATGATGAAGCTAGATATGCTTAAGAGTTTAGAACTCTTTTTAGAACAGAACCCCAACAGTATGGTACTAAATTTTTCAAAGATCCTCTTAACCAAAGATGATGACATAGAGACCATGGTTATTGGTTGTGAAGGGGGATTCTCTGAAGAGGAGATGGCTTGGTTTAAAACAGAGCAGATTAAAGGGTTAGACTCACCCCTTATTTTAAAGAGTGAGTCTGCTGTTTGTGCTGTGGCTTCTAAATTGTTGTTGTAGTGGTCTCTTTTTTAAGTAGAGTCTCTAGCTTTTCAATAGGTAGAAGATAACTTTGGGTACTCTTTTTAGAAATTTCTTGATAAATTTTCAATGATTTTTCTAATTTATACTGGGCTTCAAGGGGGTCGATGTTCATATAAAAAGTTCCATAATTCATTAAAAGGTAGGCTTGTTGTTCTGGTTGGGTATATTTTTTCTCTATCGAGGCAAAGATTTCATTGGTCTCTTGGAATCGTTTTTGATGTGATAATAGTGTGACATAGAGCATGGCATTATCAAAATTATCGACAAGATTAATGGCTTTTTTGTAGCTATTAATGGCAAGGTCAATCTTCTCTTCGATGGTAGCAATATAGCCTAAATTAGAGTACGAGAGTGAGAGTATTGGGTTGTACTGTTTTGGGTTTTTTACGATTAATACGTTATAGAGTTTAATCGCTTCATGCAGTTCTAATTTTGCTTTTTCAAAGTCACGTAGTTTGGGCTGTTTGGTGTGTATCCATGCCAAGCTGTTAAGTGCTTTTCCTTGATACTCTTTTACCCTAATGGTGGTACTGTTTATCTCTTTAGAGTGGGTAACGACTTCGTGGTAGCGAACCTCTGCTTTTTTATATAGCTCTAGTTGATTATACAAAGACCCTGTGGTGTAGAGTGTTAATAGTAGATGCTCTGTATACTCTTTTGGGTACTCTTTTTCTAGCTTTTTATAGATACTTAAAGCCTCTTCTTTTGGTTGAACGGCTTGGCTTAGATTCTCTTCGGGGTTTAGGTAGGTATTGGCTAGGGTGTTAAGTGACCATGCCAAATAGGGTTGGAATTTTTTTGCATCTTTTTTGACCAGTGTTCTGTAAATTTCAACGGCTTGTTGGTACTGCTTTTGGGCTTTAGTATAAAACTCTTTGGCTTTTGTATGCTTTTTTTGATTCTCATAAAGTTGGGCAAGTTTGGTTAAATCCCACGCTTTATGTAGTGCGTATTGGCTTGGTTTCTTGGTTTCTAGTTTTTTATGAATATTAAGTGCTTTTTGATAGGCTTTTTCTGCTTTTTTAATCTTTCCCTCTTGTATATAAGCATCGCCTAAATTATTGAGTGTTTGTGCCACCCCTTTAAGATGTTCAGGATTTTTTTTACCTGCCTCTTTGCCCAGTTTAATAAGGTCTTGATAGATACTTTTGGCTTGTGAGATGTTGTTCTCTTTGGCATACTCTAATGCAAACTCATTAAGTGCTTGGCTTGAACCTTTGGCATTGGTGAGTGTAAATGTAATATTGGGGTCTTGATAGCTCTTTATGATTGCCTCTTTATCTAATGTAACTTTTTCAAAAAGAGGAATCTTTTCTAATATATCTGTTGAGGTGGTAATCTCTAAAACATTGGCAAGAACCGATTTAACCAGTTTGTTCTCTTTATTGTCAAAATTCTTACTAATAATTTCCATCATCTCGGCATTTATTTCAATGTTTTTTACTATATTAATTGGTTGTTGAATCGGTTCTGTTTTTGCTTGAGTTTGAGGCTCTTTTTCTGCTGGATTGTTCATTATATAAAAAACTATACCTGCAAGAACAGATAATATTCCAATAATCGAAGAGATGCCTGTTTTGCTTTTCCATAAAATTTCTCTGTTTTGACGCGTGGGGTCATCAGATGATGTATCTGAAGAGGTCTCTATTTTAGCAAGAAGTATAATATTTTCTATCTCTTGAAATTCGTGAAGAACTTTTTTCCCCCTCTCTACCATTTTTTTATCGGGATGTGTCATGACCACAATGGTTCTTTTTACACCGAGTTTGGCTTTAAAGTGAAACCCAAAGAGCTTTTTCTCTTTAAGCACTTTCATCATGTCCCAGATCACTTGATTGACCGAAATGGCAATACCATGAATACTTGAACCATACTCTACTCCACCACCTTTAATGACCGAAGTAGCATCATAGGTATTCTTTTTCTTTTTAAACACTTTCTATTCCTTTGGCTATATATCTAATATTTTATTTTAAAGTTTATTTTATCTTAAATTTAATAGGGAGAAGTTAAAAGGTTGGTAGAGTTCTTGAGAAAGTTGGAATCGAAGTAAAACTATGACTTCAAAACCAACTCCACAAGTTTCTAATGTGTGGGTAAGTTATAATTATTCTGTTAAGTCTAACAAAATTTTCTTCATTCGGGTTTGGGCATCTTCAAGTACCATCATATCCTCTTTGTTATCAATCGCCATGGAACTCATCCAGTTGTAGACAGAGGGGAAAGCAATGTTCATGGTCTCTTCACCTTTTTTCTTACTTAAATAGAGTGAACAGGGGGCATAGGCACCTGCTTCTGGTCGTGTTTTTGCAATGGTATAAATAACAGGAAGTTTACAGATAGAGTAGACTTCGTAGAAATCGAATGCTTCATACTTTGCCTCTTCAAACTCATCTCCTAGGTTGTTGTGTCCTGCAATAACAAATCCATTCAGAGCCAATTCTCCCTCGAAGCCCATTTTAAAATCTTCTAGCTCCTCTTCCCAGTCCTCTTTGTCTATCTCTATGCTAAAATTGGTGACCAACTCACCTTTGGGTTTTTGCATGGTATAAGATAACTTTTCAAATTGACCTTTTGGCATGGCTACTTTGAGTGTTTGAACCACAAGCTCTCCTAGGTCAGTTAAAAATTTTTCATCAGAAGGAATTTTCATGATATCCTGCATCGCTTTTACTGTAAGTGATGAGATAGAGATTTTCTTCTCACCTTTTTTACTATAAATAGACATACTCATGGGAGCAAAAAGACCAATATGGGGGTATTTTTTGACCAGTTCTAAAACCACATCTTTTTTATAAAAAGTAAAAAGGTGATAGGTGTCAAACCCTGACTCTTTAAACTGTTTGGTAAAAGGGAGGTTCATGTCTCGATTAGCAGAGATAAAAAAACCTGCTTTTTTGAATGCCTCTTCAATGGTTTTTGGGGTAATTTTACCCTCGTTATTTTCTGAACTGAATACCTGAATATCTTGGCTCTCTGTAGCAATTACGCTGGTGAATAGTAATGAAGCAATAAAGATGCTCCGTATGATAAGTCTCATTTTTTCTCCTTTAGTTTGGGTTAGGGTCGAATATATATATAGCCACGAAGCTCTCTTTCAATAAGTTCTACAATTCCTGCTGTGACAATTTCAACATCATCTAACAACTCTTTTTTATCTATTTTATAGGTTTTCATGGTGTTGTTACATGCAATAAACTCTACATCATAGGTCATTAATGAACGTACCCTTTTTTGTATATCTTTATCAAAAAAGTAAGCTTTTTTAAGAAGAGATTTAATTCCCTGAGAGTAACAAACAATTACCACTTCACACTTGTCTACCCCATAAAATTTAATAACATTACTTGCAGAAGATAGTACATGAGAAATCTCTTTTTCATCCGCTGAAGTAATAGGAAAAATAAATTTTCTAGGGTTCATCAATGATGGTTTGGGTTGAGAGAACTCTGTCTCTGCACTCAAAAAACTTAGCATTATTATCAGTAAGATAAATACTCTTTTCACTATTTTTCTCCTTCTTCTTTAGCAGATTTTAAAAGACCTAAAAAGTCCTCTTTTGTCCATGAACCAGGAACAATTGAAACCACATCTTCGTTATTGGTTACAAAAACAAAAGAGGGGGTCATCATCTTTCTAAGTTCTAACGGAATCTCATCCATCTCGACATCAATTTCAACCGAGACAAAATCTTTTTTAAGTGCCTCGACTATTTCGGGTTCCTCCATCACTTCTATGTCCATTTTTTTACAGTAGTGACAATATTCTGCGGTCATTTTAATCATAATCATCTTCTGCTCTATTTTGGCAATTCTTAGAGCCTCATCATAGGGTAGATAGTTAATTTTCTCTATTATCGGTTGCTCTTCCATGAGAATCGGTAGCTCTTCGAGAATAATTGGTTGCTCTTCCATAATAATATGTGGCTCAATTATTGGTATGCTTTCATTGGCAAGTAGTAGAGAATTGAACAGTAGACCTAGGGTTAATATTTTTTTCATTGTTAATCCTTTATGTATTGTATTCTCTATTTATACTCAAATTTTAATCATAATGTCTCAACAGCATCAATAAAATTTGATTAATTCCTTACCAAAGTGCAGATAGGTACCAAGCGTTGAAAAAATGTGAAGTGATAACTCTTAATTCTATCTGCACGGTTATTTAAAATTTAAATTGATATTGGGCTAAAACAGTGTTCTCTCTGTAGAATGAGCCTGTTTTACCACTAAAGTTTTGACCAATACCTTTATTGAATGTTTCTGTGTCTCCACCAGCAAGAACGTAGTTCACCATTACTTTATGTGAATTTCGTTTTCTTTTATTACTTCTATCCATTTTAGCATTTGCTGGATTTAGATGAAAGTTTACACCAAGGTAAGTATTACTCACATCGGAATCTCGACCATCAAGTTTTTCAGTTCCTCGAATGTCTTTAACTGCCAGCTCTATGGTATCAGTCACATAATATGTTCCTGTAATCGCTGTTGTTTTCATATCCCAGCCTTTTCGACCTTGGATATTCTCAACATCATAATATTCAAATTTAACATTTGAGCGACCAAAGTGTGAGTCAACACCAAAGTTTAGAACCTTATAATCTTCACTGTCTTTTGTTCCTCCTGCCATAGGGCTTGTACCGTATGATAATTCAGTATGCAGTATTTGACCCCAATCGAACATCACACGTCCCATATAAGCATTCCCTTCTGCAGATTTTTTATCACTCTCTTTAACAGCTCCAGAACGAGTGGTTTGATTGGCAATCATAACATCGTAACCAAAACCTTTCCAAGGTCGCTCATGTCCCATCTCTAAACCATTTACTTTCCCATTGTTTCCAAAGCCTATATCACGACCAGAAACCATAAGACCTGTACCTCTTTCAAAAGCAAGTTTTTTATCAAAACCTCTTTTAATCACATCTAAGTTCCAACCAGGAATGGTAAAACCCATACCTACAGGAGTTTTGATAAGACCAGCTTTTACTTGTACGTTATTGTTAAATTTATAACCAATAAAGGCATCTTTAATAACTCTTCTAAGGGCAACATCTTCTTTGTCATCAGTTGCTTGGTTAAAGTCTAAAAATACTTTACCTACAACATTGCCAGAGAAGTATTTCCAACCCAGTCTAATACGATCTGCTCCAAATTTAACTTTTGAATCTGAATCTTCATTAATTGAACCATCACCCATACCAGCTCCAATTTGAGAAAAACCAAAGATTACAAGTTTTGCATCACTTCCTGCATTTTTATGCTCCCAAGAGATAGCATTTGCTGTGGTTGTTGCCAATAGTGTAAATGCTAACCCTGTAGCGAGTTTAATAATCTTTCCTCTGTTCATTTGACATCCTTTGTAATTGTATGTATACTAGTGATGTGATTTTTCATCACAAACTATTGTCTCTCACCTGTAGAAGTTGGCGGTAATTGGGTGAGACGTACCTTCACTAAGCACTTTTTAGCACTTAGCTCCTTTTTCTGGACAACCACAAGAGTAATCCAATACCTTAACATTAGACTCCATGCTAATATCTATCACTTTTTTCGACCGTATATAATCACTTACTACCTCATATACAGCAGGGGTTGCTTTATCCATATTCTCACCCACACTCTGTAGGTTTCCTCCCCATGAAGAGACACGGTAGGTCTTTTTAATATCAATTGGCTCTCCAGCTATTTTAAATTCAGAGATTCTCTCTCCTGATTTTGCATCTATCTTAATGCTATAGGTGGCTCCCGTTAAACGGCTCATATCTCCACCCTGTTGAAGCAGTGGGTTTTCATTAAAGACATTGTCTGCAATATCTTCCATTAATTTGGCAATGACTGAACCTTTTAAATCAAAAGTATAGACTTCAGGATAGGTGATGGCTGTCATCTCATAAACATTGTCTTTTAAAATTTTGTCACCTGGAATCAGGGTGGTTCCCCAACGGTACCCAGGGGTAAAGACGATGTCACTTTTAACCTTCTCTTGAATCGCTTGACCAATAAGTGCATCAAATGTAGAGTAGAAGGTGTCTCGTTTATAGAGAATCCCTTTCGTCGTTCCTAGTACCTCATTTAACTCTTTATCAAATGGCTTATAGGCATCTGCTACGAGTTGTTCACCCACTTTATCAGCAGGAATAAGATTAGAAGCCACAGGCATAAGTTTAAAGTTGTATCCTGCTACTTTTTTATCTTTAATATCAAGGTCAAGTCGTCCAATATACTTACCGTGACTTCCCGAAATTAAGATAACCGTATCATTCACAACAATAGGTTTAGGACTAGGATCATGGGTATGTCCACTTAAAATAAAGTCTACACCTTTGACCTTCTTCGCCAACTCTTGATCTACCGAGAACCCATCATGACTTAAGACCACAATACAGTCTACTTTTTTCTCATCTCTAAGTTCATTAACATACTCTTGAAGCGACTCATGTCTTAGGGCAAAACTCCAACCCTCTGTAAATCGCTTTGGATTGGCAGTTGAGGTAAATGGAAAGGATTGTCCTATAATACCAATCTTAGCTCCACCAATCTCTTTAATACTATAAGGAGGGAAAATTAGCTCCTCAAACTCATCAGAGAATGGGTCGTTGTCAATAACATTTTGAGAGATAAATTCACCGTTAAGTTTTTTTATCAACTCCATTACTCGCTCTTTACCGTAAGTAAACTCCCAGTGACCTACCATGACATCGACACCCAAGTAGTTTTGGGCATCAACAATCGCTTCCCCTCTGGTTTTTAGAGCCACTGCTGTTCCCTGCCATGTATCCCCACTGTCTAAAAGCAGTACATTTTTTTCACCACGCTCTTTTTTAACATGGTCAATAATAGGTTTCATATGGGCAATCCCACCCATCTTTCCAAACTTTTGAGCCAGTGCTTCAAAGTTATTATGGGTATCAAAATATTGGTCAAGAGAACCTGACTCTATTCCATAATGTTTCTCAAAACTGTCACCACAAATAAACCCTGGAGTTCCTACCAAATTCTTAGCAGAAATCAATGTCGAGGGTTCACGCCAATAGAGTGGCTTAATGTGGGCATGAAGGTCACAGATATGAAGAATAGTAGCTTTACCTTTAGCTTCAAAATCGACCACGTCCGAAAATGAGAGTTTGGTAATTCTCTCTTTAACTGCTTTTGATTCACCTGCAAAAAGGTTGGTTCCCGTTGCACTTAAGAGTCCCAATGCTCCAGCAATATGTAAAAAGTCTCTTCTACTAATATCCATCTATTGCCCCTTATCTTTTTAAGCCTGGAATGGCGATTGGTTGTTTCTCTTTTTGAGCCAAAGTTGAGATGTATACTTCAAGTCCAACCATCTCTTTTGAACCAATAGGAATCACTTTTAGCAGTGCATTTTTCATACAACCTTGGAATCTTCGTTGAAGTGTTCTTAGGCTAGACTTGGTCATACGGTACGCTGGCCATGTCGCACCAGCACCTACTTTACCAAGGTCAGGAAGTGGCTGTGTTCGTAGAACCATTCCTATAATATCAGCAGAGTGGCAACTTAAACAAGAGAGTCCTCGTCCACCACGGGCTGTTTTAAATGTTTTTTCACCCAAATCGTAAGAGGCTTTGATATGTTCATCGGCTTTTATATTGATGGTAAATTGCTCTTCGTTAGCTAATGATTTAACATATGCCAACATTGAAAACATCTTTGCATTTTTGAGTTTGTATCTCTCTTTGCCTTGTTCTGTCTGCATCGCTTGAAGCACTTGGTCAATACCTACAACATTGCCCATCTTTTTGATGTATCGTGGGAAACCAGCAATATATTTAGGTAGCTCTTTTTCTGAGACACCTAAAAATTTTGCCAATGCCTCTTCTCCTCCAAGGGTCTCTTCAAGTAGCTCTCCACCCTCTTCCACAAAGATATCAGCAGGGTTGTTTTCTAACATTTCAGTATACATCGCTCTATCGGCATCACTCATGGCAAACTGCTCTCCAGCAGTTGCCACGGTCACCATAAGAGCCAGTGGTAATAATAGCTTTCTCATGGTTTAATCCTTTGGTTTAACTTTTTTACTTTTAGAGTTCTTCTCACCTTGGTTGTCTGTATAGTCAACCGTGATTTTTCCTTTTCCTGTTACTTTATACATGACTGAAAAATAAGGGTTGGTTGAGATCGACTCCCATATCTTCATGGTGGTAAATGGTTTACCATCAAACGAGAAGGTAATGTTGTCAATATAGTGAGCAGGTTTGATTTTTCCATTCTTTTTATCTTTAATCATCCCTGTATCCATTGGGTGAATAACAATAAAGTCAACTTTGACGGTATCACCTATTTTAAACTTCTTTGGTTTAATCTTTATCATTGATTTTCTTACTTCTGCCATGGTTAATCCCTTAATTATTAATATTTTTTCTGCCCGTGGGCTACTTCTATTGAAAAACTTACTTTATTGAAAAAAGTAATTATTAACCACATCCACCAATGGTAACTTTAACACTTTTAGCCATCTGAATAAATGAACCATCACTAAGCTCTACAAGTGCTACAACTTCTTGTGTTTTACTCAACTTAACGCGTGTTGCAAAGTATCCTTTATCATTAGCAGGAGTCAGCATTACATCAGCACATCTAGCATTTCCATTTCCTTTATTTAAAATGTGAATTGCTTTAACATAATTTGCCTCTTCCATTGGATGGTCAACATTTATTTTCACAGGAACAACCGCACCATTTTCAGCAATTTCAGGAACACTTAGTTTGATTTTATCACTCTCTTTGGCTCCTTTTCCATCGGTAATGGCTTTAACAGCTTCATCAAATGACATATCGTTAGGACCCTTTTTTGCAGGTGCCTTTTGGGTCTCTTCTGCCAATAGTGTTGTTGGTACTGTAATGGTAGCTATAATTGATGTTGCAACCATACCTTGAATAAATTTTCTTCTTTCCATATCTCTTGCTCCTTGGGATTATTTTTTGACCGACATAACATAAGCAGTTAGGTCACAGATTTCTGATTCATTAAAGAGTTTAGTTGTTAAGTTTACCGTCATGTGGGTCTCTTTGTTATCAACTCTAGGGTCTGCAATCTTTTGATAAACAAACTGTGCATCTCTTACTTTGGTATCAACAAACATCGCTTTATAGCCTGTTAGGTCTGGACCAATGTTTCCAGCACCTTTAGCACCTTCGATGTTATGACAGGCAACACAGTTACCATACTGCTTGGCTACCTTTTTAACTTTTCCATCTTTGGTTTTTTTTTCAGTAAATTTTACAACACCTTTAGGTGCATCTCCTTTTACCTTTTTACCATTAAGGTTATGGAAAAAAAATGAGCCTCTTTTAATAGCTTCAAGGTCATCTAGTTTACAACTTTTTGGCATGGTAAACTTAGTAGCTTCTGCTAAGAGATCTTTTTCTATCAACTTACTCGCATCAGGCATATCATACGCTTTGGTCAAATCTGTAGCAAAAATTGTGACCGTTGCAGAGACGATTGCAAGGGATACCAAAGTAAATTGTTTCATACTTCTGTTCATTCAAACTCCTTTTTAAGTGATACTTCAAGGAGAACTATAACGAAGAAGTGTAAATAAAGTGTAAAAAATAATTATTTTATATAATATTTATTTATTTTAATAAAGAAGTGTGAGTAATCTATATTTTTCTGTTTTACAAATTTTTTACAATTATAATGTTATGATGTAGTTGAAATTTAATATCAAGGAGACTTTATGAAAAAAATGATTCTGTTGCTACTTATTAATCTCTCGATGGTCTCTGCCGAAGATGCTTCGGTTAAAGTGGTGTATGATTTAACAACTAAAAATTTAGCCAGTTTTGAATTAAGAGTTCTAAAATCAATTGTGGCAAATAAAACCCACTATGAGGGACTGCTTAAAGAGTTGGATGTAACCGTGGTGGTTCATGGTGGAGCTTATAGATTTTTTACCATTGACCCTAAAAATTCAACGTATAAAAAGGACAAAGCCCTTATTGAAACACACAAGACATTGGCAAAGCGAATTAAATCTATGGTTGAGACCTATGATGTAGAGTTTTTGATATGTGGAGTAGGAATGAAGAAGCATGGCTTAAAGAAAGAGGATGTCTACAAATTTGTAAAAATCATACCCAACTCTATGATTGGACTGATTGATCGACAAAACGAGGGGTATGCTTATATACCTATTCGAGAGTGAACGCATATCTAAAGGTTGTTCCCTCTCCTCTTTTGGAGTCTACCTTTAAGGTAATCTCCTCTTCATCAATAATATCTTTAACGATATTAAGCCCTATGCCAAATCCCCCTTTGGATTCATCTTCACGGAAGTAACGAGAAAATATTTTATTAACATTGATAATGCCTACACCATGATCTTTGACTTCAAAGATGATATGCTTATCTTTTTGATAGAAATTTATGATGATATGACTCTGGTCGGAACTATATTTAATGGCATTAGAGATGGTGTTGTCAATAATGCGTTGTAGTTTTGTTTTAGAAAAGTTATAATTGATTTTGGGCATAATGTTGGTCATGATTTGAATGTTTTTAAGGTTGGCAATCTCTTGAAAGTAGTCGACTCTATTTTGAATAAACTCTCCCATATCTATTTTTTGAATTTTGTGTTCTACACGACCTTGCTTAATGAGGTAGTCCATATCATCATAGATGGTGGCTAATGTTTTAGACGCAGATTTCATTCTTTTCAGATATTTATTGTTGCCATACTTATTAGCAAAAAGATCTGCATTTAGATTAATAATACTCAACGGAGTATTAATTTCATGCATGGAGTCTTTAATAAAATTATCAAGTTGTCGGTTCATGTTCTCAAAGGGGGCAGAGAAATTTTTAAGCAACAGCAACGAGAAGATAAAAAGCATGATTAAAATACCCAAAATGGTTAAAAGAGCAAAAAAGTAAATCTCATTGGCCGTATGAATGGTAGAGACCAGTAGATATTTGGCTCCAAAATAGTATTTATCAGGAAGAGGATAGATAAGATAGTAGTGTTTCCCTTCGTTATAAAAGCCTTTACTAAAAGAGGAGGGCTCAAAATCTAACGAAGAGAAGACCTCTTTGTACTGATTGGTATAGAGTGCGGTACGATACTCTTTGTAGCGTGGGAAATGGTAAACTTTGTCACTATTGTTGTAGCGTTGCATCGAGGAGATGACTCTTTTTGCCTGTTCTTGTAAAGAGAGTTCTACTTTGGCTTCATCTATTTGTAGAAGTAACATCACATAGATAATAAGAGGAGTGATTAATATAACTGCTAAAATAGAGGTGTAGATGGTTGCATATTTAAAAGCAAACTTTTTAGAATCAAAGGTCAATACTGTACCCCACACCACGAATATTTTTGATAAAATCTTGCTTTAATTTTTTACGTAAGTTCCCCACTTGTACACGAATATTGGTAGGTTCTATCCACTCCCCCCAAATTTCTTCCCAAAACATCTCGTAACTGACCACAGAGCCTCGCTGTTTAATAAGAAGTTCTAAAATTTTTGTCTCTATTTTCCCCAGTGTTATGATTTGCTTTTCTAATATAAGTTGCATTTTTTTGGTATTGTATTGATAGTTAAAAGCCAACTCTATGAGATTCTCTGAAGAGTTAAAACAGTGCAGTTTAATGACATGTTCAACACGAAGTTTTAGCTCGGCTAAATCAAAAGGTTTCCGAATATAGTCACAGCCTCCACAGGCATACCCTTGTATTAAATCTTCTATATCAGTTAATGATGTGATAAAAATGGCAGGGGTACAGATATTGACCTGACGTAAAGAGGAGAGAAGTTGAAATCCATTCTGCTCACCTGCTACCCTAACATCTAAAAGCAGAAGATCAAAAGGTTTATTATAAATAGCATCGAACGCACACTCTCCATTGGTGTAGTGTTCGACCTCATATCCTGAATCTTCTAAAAACTCCTGCATACTGATTGCTAATATGGTCTCATCTTCTAATATAAGTATTCTCATTGTATCTCCCCTACCTTTCTCTCTTTATAGTTATTCTCTAAGACAATATCTATTAACTCATTTTTTGTGTATCTCTCTAAAATCTCTTTGGCCTCTTTGGTTAGAGAGATTTTATCTTCTTTATGAAGTTTGGGTAACCATTCGATTAAACGTTTATCGTAAACGGTTTTATAACTGCCCGATGGATGCTCCCAGAGTTTAACAACTTTATAAACATCTTCATTCGAGAGTCGGGTAAAGGTAGAGATGTCTTGGTATCTTTTTTTATAATGCTCAACGGTCTCAGGAGGTAGAACAATAAGATATTTTCCTATCTCTTCTTTTGCTCCATTGTACATCGGTTCAAGGATATAAAGTATCTTCTCTTTATAGTAATAACCAAGAGTGCTAAGTTCTGCCCAATCAATAAAGTCAGCTTTTCTTTTTAATTTATTGTTAAAATTCTTATTGGCAATAATGTATTCGTTTAAAAAAGGAAACTCTTGCATTAATGAGGCTTGTTGCAGATATTTAGTATCCATCAGTGCAAAAAGTTCAACTCCTTGTTCATGTAGCTTTTTAGAGAACTCATCCACAAATTTAATAACCTCTAAGTAGCCAATATACTCTGCGCCATTGCGTATAGGAATGGTTGCCTTAAACGTTAACATCCGACCTGTCTCCATACCAACTTTGGGTCGTTTGTTATGTTTAAGCTTCTCTAAATCGTCACGAAACCACCACATGGGCATCCCTGCCGAAGTATTTCCCCAACTCTGTGCAAAAATAAAAAAATCATTATCAAAAACTTGTAGGCGAAGAGTTTTAATGTGTGTGTACTCTTTAAATCGCTTGGTTATGGCACTCAAAATTTCATAGGCTTGTTGTTGATTATCTGCTGTTAAAGCATTTTTTAAAGCACCATCTTCTGAGAGCGCTAATGAAAAAGAGAGTAAATCAGCATTTTCATAGGCTAAATCTTTTTGAAAATCATCAATCACATAGCGACTTAATGCTTGGAGTCTATCTTTATTGCTCTCTTTTGAAAAAAAAAGAATAGAAATAGATAATATAAAAAGAACAATAAAAAGAATAGTAAGATATAAGCCTGATATATATTTCATCGGATAACTATAGTTAAAATATAATTAATAGTTAATTAAAAATTTTCCGATATAATACGCCCTAAAATTGTTGTCTCGACCAAGAGCGTTGCAACAGCCCCGATATTTTGGGAAGAGCCAAAGTGCTAGAATAGGTTGGTTACCTATCAACTAAAAATTATTTAAAGGTCTTATAATGAGAAAAGATATACACCCAGACTATAAACTATGTTCTGTTACTTGTGCATGTGGAAACAGTTTTGAAGTGAGAACAGACAAAGAGAAAATGACCATTGATATTTGTAATGAGTGTCACCCATTCTTTACAGGTTCAGAAAAAATTGTTGATGCTGCTGGTAGAATTGACAAATTTAAGAAAAAATATAACCTTTAACGGTTATTTTTTCTTGTTCCTTCATTTTATGAGGGAACAGTGAAATATATTGTATGCTTACATTTATTCCCACACCCATTGGAAACCCCCAAGATATTACTATTAGAGCTTTAAAAGAGTTTGAAAAAGCCACACTATTTTTATGTGAAGATACCCGTGAAACCAAAAGATTGTTACGTATTTTAGAAGAGCGTTTTGATTTTGCCTATCCTAATGTTGAATTTTTATCTTTTCATGAGCATAATGGAGCCAAGCGACTTTTAGAAGTTGCTTCAAGACTCTCTTTAGAGAATGTGATTTATGTAAGCGATGCAGGAATGCCAATTATCTCTGATCCTGGACAGATATTGGTAGAGCATTGCCAAGAGCATGAGATCGAGTATGATGTTTTACCTGGGGCAAGTGCTGTGACAACTGCGTACGCTGCGAGTGGCTTTCCCGAGGGCAAGTTTACCTTTTTTGGTTTTTTGCCTCATAAAGGAACGTTAAGGGCTTCTGCTTTGAGTGAAGTGATGAACAGCCAAGAGAATGTTGTGTTGTATGAGTCTCCTCATCGAATTTTAAAACTTATTGAAGAGTTAGCCGAACTTGATGAAGAGCGAGAGCTATTTTTTGCCAAAGAGTTGAGTAAAAAATTTCAGAATTATTATAAAGGAACGGCCAAAGTATTACTTGAAAAGTTTAAAACACTCAACAGTAAAGGGGAGTGGGTGGTGATTGTTCGGGCAAAAAAACAACAGTGTCAGGTACTCTATTTTGAAGATATTTTAGCATTAGATTTGGCTTCTAAGGTAAAAGCAAAACTTTTATCAAAAATAACAGATAGAAATACAAAAGAGTGGTACAATGAACTTATTGGTTAACTCCTATCTATTTTTTTAATTTTACTTAAAAACCCTCTTGACTTCAATGAAACAATACAGCAAAAATTTGATAAAATCATTTTATGATTATTTATGGAAAACAAGTATGCCTTCATGCTATGCAGTCGCATGAGACATCAATTAAAACAGTATATATTGCAAAGAGGGGGATTTTACCCCAAAAACTTTATGACCAATACAAATTACGTATTAAATTTCTTGAGAATAAGTGGGCTCAGAGTATGGCAAAAGGTGGAAATCATCAAGGTATTTTACTTGAGATGGAACCTTTTGCTGAATCCACGTTATCAGCAATGAAAGAGAACAGTTTTGTGGTTGTTTTAGACACCTTGACCGATACAGGAAATATTGGAGCGATTGTTCGTTCTGCTTATGCCTTGGGTGCAGATGGCATTATTGCCACAGGAGTAAAAACTTTAAACTTCTCCTCTATTGTGCGTACTAGTTCGGGAGCTTTGTTGGATATGCCCATGGTGATTATCCCCAACATTTTAGATGTGATGAATGAGTTAAAGCAGGTTGGCTTTAGAATTTATGGTGCATCAATGGATGGTAAAGTCATTGATGGTTATAATTTTAATGATAAGAGGGTATTGGTACTCGGGAGCGAGGGAGAGGGTATCTCTAAACGTGCCAAACCAAAAATAGATGAGATGGTCTCTATTGAGATGCAACGAGAGTTTGATTCGCTCAATGTCAGTGCAGCGGCAGCAATATTAATATATAGGATGAGAAATGCAACTAAGTGAGATTATAGAGAAAAATGGCGTAATGAATATGAGCCAACGAACCAATATATCTATTGATAATTTAGAGAGACTCAATAAGGGAGAATTTGAAAAGTTTAATCGTGTAAAAGCTTTGGGTTTTTTAAAAATATTGGAACGAGAATATGAAGCCGATGTAGAGGAGTTACGGGCGACTATTAAAGAGTATTTTAAAGAGCATCATACTGTTCAGGATGATGAGGTGGTGATGTTAACAAAGAGTCAAGAGGCAGGTGTCTCTTCTAGTTCAGGTTTCTTTAGATGGTTAATTATTTTTGGAATTTTATATGGGCTTTGGTTTCTTTATAGTAATGGTAAACTCGATAGTTTTTTTTCGGTAGAGAGCAAAATAAACCTTTTAGATGATACTACGGCATTAGAGAGCAGTGTAAGTGATGCTGATGCCCAAAAAGTGGTTTTGAGTGAGAGTAATGATAGTCAAAAAAAAATTGAAGTGAAGATCGAAACCACTAAAACAGTGCCTGAAAAGGCGTTAGAGACGACAGAAAGTAACAAAACAGGTGGAATTGGCTCTATTTTTGATAAAAATGGTTCTCAAGTGATAGAGAGTGTTCCGCTTATTGATACAGCAGAAAAGAGGGTAGATGAAGAGGATCAGGCTCAAATTATTTACAATTTAACGGTAAATCCAACCAAAGGTATGCTTTGGTATGGGTTCATTAATTTGGATACAAAAGAGAGAAGAGAGTTCATGAACAAGAAATCAACACCATTTGAGCTTGATGGAAATCGTTGGATTTTGGTCACAGGACACGGTTACGTGGATATTGTTTCGGATGCAAAAACCATAAACATCTCGGATAGAAAAAAACACTATTTTTATCTGGACAGTACCGAGATTAGAGAGATTGATAGAAAAGAGTTCAGAAGTTTAAATAAGGGAAGGGGTTGGTAATGTTTGACGAGATTCAATTTGAAAAGATAAATAGGTTGCCAAAATATATTTTTGCAGAGATTAATGATCTGAAAATGGGTGCAAGACGCGAGGGTAAAGATATTATAGATTTTTCTATGGGGAATCCAGATGCCAGAACGCCTCAACCAATTATTGATAAATTGTGTGAAACAGCACAGCGTGATAAAACACATGGGTACAGTGCAAGTAAAGGTATTTATAAATTACGGTTAGCCATGTGTAAGTGGTATAAGCGTAAATATAATGTGATGCTTGACCCCAATACGGAAGTGGTTGCGACCATGGGAAGTAAAGAGGGGTATGTACACTTGGTTCAAGCCATCTCTAACCCAGGGGATGTGGCAATTGTTCCAGATCCTACCTATCCTATTCATTCACAAGCTTTTATTTTAGCTGGAGCGAATGTTGAAAAGATGGAGCTTGAGTTTAATGAAGAGACTTTTGAACTGGATGAAGATGCGTTTATTAATAATGTAAAACAGGCATTGAGCAACTCTCTGCCTCGTGCAAAATTTTTAATACTTAATTTTCCTCATAATCCAACAACGGTAACGGTAACACCTGATTTTTATAAAAGAATTGTAGCTTTAGCAAAAGAGGAACGGTTCTATATTATCTCGGATATTGCTTATGCTGATATTACTTTTGAGGGGTATAAAACTCCGTCAATTTTAGAAGTAGATGGGGCTAAAGATGTGGCTGTTGAAGCGTATACTCTTTCCAAATCTTATAACATGGCAGGTTGGCGTGTTGGGTTTGTTGTGGGAAATAAAAAAATGATTGGTGCGTTACAGAGCATTAAATCATGGCTTGATTATGGAATGTTTACCCCCATTCAAGTAGCAGCAACCGTGGCACTTGATGAGCATGGATATGTACCTGATGAGCAGATTATTCCACGATATAAAAAACGACGGGATGTAATGCTTGAATCATTTGCCAATGCAGGTTGGAAAATGAGTAAACCGAACGCTTCGATGTTTATTTGGGGTAAAATCCCTGAAAATTGTCGAGCCATGGGGAGTTTAGAGTTCTCTAAGAGATTGTTGGTTGAAGCCAGTGTAGCCGTAAGCCCAGGGATTGGCTTTGGTACGTATGGTGATCAATATGTGCGTATTGCATTGATTGAAAACGAGAACAGAATACGACAAGCAGCACGAAATATTAAGAAGTTTTTAAAAACAGTTGACGCTGAAAATTTAAAGGATAAATAGATGGTAAAAATAGGAATACTAGGAGTTGGAACCGTCGGGGCAAGTGTTGTAAATATTTTAGAGAGCAATGCCGATATAATCGAGGCACGAGCAGGTAAAAAAATTATTGTCAAATCTGGTGTGGTACAGAATCTCTCTAAAGATAGAGGGGTAACAATTAAACTCTCTGATAATCCTATGGATATTATTGATGACCCTGAAATAGACATTGTTGTTGAGCTTATGGGTGGGGTTGAAGAGCCTTATGCCTTGGTTAAAAAAGCACTCGAAAATGGTAAAGCTGTGGTGACGGCAAATAAAGCACTTTTGGCATATCATCGTTATGCACTCCAACAGATTGCAGGGGATATTCCTTTGATGTATGAGGCAAGTACAGCAGGGGGAATTCCTGTTATTGGAGCGATGAAAAATGGTTTGACTGCAAATCATATAGAGTCGATTCAAGGAATCATGAATGGTACAACCAATTATATGTTGACCAAAATGATAAATGAAGGGGCTAAATATGATGAGATTCTTAAAGAGGCTCAAGATTTAGGCTACGCAGAGGCTGACCCAACTTTTGATGTGGGTGGTTTTGATGCGTCGCATAAACTGCTTATTTTGGCAAGTATTGCGTATGGTATTGATGCCAAACCCGAAGATATTCTTATTGAAGGGATTGAAAATATTACCCAAACCGATGTGGCATTTGCCAAAGAGTTTGGTTATGAGATAAAACTGCTAGGAATTGCTAAAAAAGTGGGAGAGGGCGTTGAGCTTAGAGTCCATGCCACCATGATACCTGCAAGTAGTATGATTGCCAAGGTGGATGGTGTAATGAATGCTGTTTCCGTAGTGGGTGACCGAGTGGGTGAGACCATGTATTACGGAGCAGGAGCAGGTGGAGATGCCACAGCTTCAGCGGTGATTGCCGATATTATAGACATTGTTCGTGGAAATCATGGACCAATGTTGGGTTATAAAAAAGGGTTAAAGAGTCATCTAACACTTCTTCCAAAAGGGGAGATAACCACACACTACTATCTTCGATTAGAAGTAGATGATCGTTCAGGTGTGTTGGCTTCAATCACCAAAGAGCTTGAAAAATTTGACATTTCGATAGAGTCAATGTTGCAACAACCACACGCTACCGATACCCGTGTTAAACTGCTCTTTACAACCCACGAGTGTCAAGAGGCTAAAATACAAGAGGCGATGGATGTATTAAAGGCTTTGGATTGTGTACATGGTGAGATTGCTATGATGAGGATTGAAAAGTAAAAAAAGAGGTAGAATATACCTCTTTTATTCATTAAAGATTATCTTTTAATGCCTCTTCTAAAACCTTTAAAGCCTTTTTACTCTTTACAGCAATTCTAACATACTGCTCATCTAAAAAATCAAAATTAGAGCAGTCTCTTATCATTATTTTATAGGGGATTAAAAGCTCTTGAAACTCTTTTGCTGTTAGATTATTGAGTTGAACTAAAATATAATTGGCAGAAGAGGGAAAGAGCGTTTTAATATGTTTTGACGCTTTAAGCATATCGACCAGATAGGCTCTATTTTGCTGGTTAATCTCTTTAGATATTTTTGGAAACTTTTGGTCTTTTAAAACGGCTTGAAGATAGTGGCTGTCAAAATCTGAAATTTTCCACAAAGGTTCTTGCTTTTTTAATCTTTTAATATTGTTTGAGTTTGAAAGAATGGTTCCCACGCGAATTCCTGCCGAGCTGTAAAACTTGGTCATTGACTTTAAAATATAGAGTTTATCGTACTGATTTATATATTGAATCGCCGATTGAAAATTGGTAAAATCCAAAAAAGACTCATCAATCAAAATGGTACACTTCTGCTCTATCCAGCGTTGTATCAGTTTTTCTATATTATAAAATTTACCATCAGGAGTTGAAGGGTTTACAAAAATAACCAGTGAGTTTGTGGGTACTTTTTGCTCTAATTTTCCAAATCTATTAATGGTGGTTGTTCTGTAATTAAAAAGTTCAGAGGCTTTTTTGTATTCTAAATAAGCAGGTGAATAGATTACCGATGTTTGCAGATTGAAAAATCTAAAGAGCGAAAAGATAGCCGAACTTCCCCCATTAAATAGCTCAATTTGATTGGTATTTACCCCATAGAGTGTGGCAATAGAGCTGTATAGTTTGTCATAATTAGGGTAGTTGGATATGTTTAAATGGTTAAAGTCTATATTGGTTTTAGGTTGAATAAAATTGATATTAGAAGAGAGGTCAATTACCTCTTCTACGGGGCATTTTATACGAGAGGCAAATTGTAAAATATCCCCACCATGTTGAAATTGGGTCATTTTAATTGACTATTTAATCCCAATTTTACTTCATAAACTTCGTCACATATTTTGGCTAAATATTGCCCAATAATCCCTGTTAAATCTACAAATTTACGACTTTTGGCATCTATTGGAATAACTCCTGAACCAACATTGTTGAGTACAAAAACAGTATGAGCATCTATTTGGGCTAAAGTATCCAGTTGTATTAAAAGTTCCTCTTCACTTTTATCAAGATTGTTGAGTATCCACATCGAGATACAGTCAACCAAATAGGTCTGATTGGGCTTAATAACTTTAGATAAATCAGATGGCTCTTCAATGGTAATAAACTTTTTTTGGCGTTGTGACTGATGCTTGTTTATTCGTTTTTCCATCTCACCATCTCCATAGCTATTGTTGTAGGTGGCGATATAGTAGGGCTTATTCTCTGTTGATAATTGTAAAGCTTTCTCTTCTGCCAATCGACTTTTACCCGATTTTTGTCCTCCATAATATAGAATTTTCATCTATCTTAAAAATTCTTCAACTTGTGCGGTAATCTCTTTTTGGTTTAATCCATTTAAAAATCCATACATCAATGCCCCACCAGCACCCACACCCTCTTTGGCTTCTCCTTCGTCGTAGAGTTTTAGGGCAGGGTGTTGGGTTAAAGAGAAATCAAAATCAGCGTAGTAAGCATTAATAGGAAAAGACAACATCGCTAAGAGTGCTTTGATATTGCTCTGCTCATCAACGGCAACCCACTTGGTGGTACATAGTGCCAAGTTCGAGGTCTCTATCTCCCCACCCATATACTCTAAAATAGAATTAATAATCAGCAGTACCCCTGCCATCTGTGTGCCACCTGCCAACACCACTTTAATACGATTGTTTAGTCCCAAGATAAATCCTGCATTAAAAATAAGCATATTGTCCGAGACCGAACCTAAAATATCAAATAGGTCGTTTTTATCTATAATGTTTTTGAGTGCCAAGTTGATGGTTTTTTCTCGTATACTATTAGGAACCTCTTTGAAGCTACTGCTAAAATACTCTTTGGCATCATACCCCAAAGCCAAAGCTGTAGCCGTAGCCGTGGTGGTTCCACTAGGAACCGACTCTCCTAAAATAATATAATCACTCTGGCACTCATAGCTCTGCCCAAAGGTAACCCCTTTTTGAAAAAGAGTCTCGGCATCAATATTGGCTCCCGTATCAATGGAGTCACTAGAATTTATATCAAAGGTGTGCTGTTTAAAGTAGCTTATTTGGGGGGTGATTTCAATACCTAAATTGAGTAGTTCTACAGCATGGTAAGGTTTTAAAAGGTGTACGGCTCGGGTAATAAGAGCAGGGGTCGGAACCCCTTTGGGCGTTTTAGCAATACCCTCTAGGCTTCGTACCTCTCCTGTACAGACAAACTCACTATCAAGCGTGGGTGTTAAGTGAATCATATTGGGGATTCCTGCTTGGGTTATCCCCTTAATATTGGTTGTTTTGGTATTGCTTAAAGCCAACATAAAAGTAGCTCTTTTACCCCGTAGTGACTCTATAAAATCAATGTTTCCTGTTAATATTTTTATCATAATAGTCTTTTTTAGTGCGTAGTATAGTAGAGTGCATCTAATAGGTTGCTTATTAAAAGTCCCACCACTCCTTTAGTATTTTTAATTTTAATTTCTCAAAGAAATTTATTATAATAATTTGTCCAATCTGTCAAGTAGTTCTTGGTAGTTTTTATGGTTTAAATACCGAGTTGTGGCGTAGTATAGTAGGGCATATCGAATATATTCATTAAACGCTTTTAGCTCCATGGAGCTACCATAACTTTTTAGTAGACTCATTACTTTTTGGGGGTTTAGCATCTTTTTGTTATAGCACCAACTGATGGCAACCACGGCGAGTTCAAAATGAAAATCACCACTACAGGCATCGGTAAAATCATATACTCCCGATAATTTTCCATTTTTAAACTTGGCATTGTCTACAAAGAGGTCACCGTGAATAATTCCCTCTTCTTTAAGTTCAATGTTTAAGTTCTGAAAATACTCTTGGAATATTCTTTGTTGGGTTAACTCTATCAGTTTGCCCAAGCGTTTGGTGGTAAAAAGATTTTTGTTTGATGAGGTGAGTTGTTTACTCTTTTGATGAAACAGTTTTAAAAAAACTCCTATCTGTTCAATCTCGTGAGTGGAAGGGTTTTCTAGGCTTTTACCCTCTATTTGGGTGGTAATGACAACTTGATGATTTTTGATTTTAAAATGTTCAATCACTTTAGGAATGCTTAATGGTTCAAGTTGATTTAAAAGCACTATCTCTTGCTCTACGGTCTCTGTTGAGACATCCTCTTCAAAGAGTTTCAGAATATATTGGTCATCTAAAAGATAGACCGAAGCCATTACTCCATCGGTGGTAGAAAGAAGTTGATGGTGTTGGTAGTGGGGTGGTAGTTGTTCATGGCGAATGGCAGTTTTAATGCCCATGGTTAATCCTTAAGTTTTTTGACGAATAAGCAGGTAGACAAAAAATGGTCCACCTAGAAATGAGGTAATGACCCCAATGGGAATATCGGAACTGGTTCCTAAATTTCTTGCAATTAAATCACAAAGTACCAAGAAAACTCCTGAATAAAAAAAGGTTGGAATCAGCAGTCTATCGGCACTCTGTTGATAGATATTTTTTATAATATGGGGGATAATTAACCCCACAAATCCAATGGGTCCTGTTAGGCTAACGGCGATACCCACAGCGATAGAGACGGCTATAAGTAGAACGGTATTGACCCTTTTAACCTCGATGCCTTTTAAAAAAGCATTATCATAAGAGGTTAGCAGAAGTCTGATGGCATCTTTATAGTAGATAGCTAGAAGAAGCAGTAAAATACTAGAGAGTATCAGGGGAAAGGTATCCCCAAACCCCACCACATCAAGCGAACCCATGGTAAAGCGTATTATCTCATAACTTTGTGACTCATCACTCAGATAAAATAGCACCATTAGTGAAGCTGAATAAAAAAATGAGAGGGCGATTCCAACCAATAGCAGTGAGTTTGTCTCATAGCCACTCAGTCGTGAAGTAATGGAAAATAGCGTTATTACGGTCATCATGGCTCCTAAAAAACCAAAGAGAGCGACCATTGAAGTTAATCCAAAAACAATGGCAAATGCCGTTCCAAGGGTGGCTCCACTGGCAACTCCTAAGGTAAAAGGGGTACTCATGGGGTTACGAAAGAGCGATTGAAAAAGCAGTCCACTCAATCCCAATAAAGCCCCTGTAAAAAAAGCTACCACAATACGGGGCAGTCGAATCTTCCAAAAGATGGTATGTTCCATGCTGTTGGGGATGTTAATTTGGCTTATCTCTATGGGTATTTGTCCTAAAAAGGGGGCAATGAGTATGATAGCAATCGAGAGTAGGGGGAAGAGGTATCTCATAGGTTTACCACAAAATGGTTATCTATCTTTTTAAGACTAGAGCCAAAAAACTGCTTTAGATTCTCTGTTTCAAAAAACGCTTTGTTGGTTCCATCAAAATGGATTGCTCCCTCTTTCATATAAATAATACGATACCCCAATCGGTAAGCCAAGGTTAAATCATGCGTAATGATAATACGACTCTTTATGCTGTCTGATTTAAGTAGCTTATAGACTTGAATGGTTCTATTGGGGTCAAGGTTGGCAGTAGGTTCATCATAAATGGTAATATTGGCTCCATGCAGTAGCGAAGATACCAACAACACGCGTTGCTGTTCACCTGAACTGAGTGTTTTACAGGAGTGGTTGGTTAATGCTTTTAAATCTAACGTTTTGATAGCTTCATCAACACTTATCGTCGCATAGAGTCTGCTCAACTCTAAATAGGCTTTTACCGTAATATAGGCATCAAATATCTCTAGTTTGGGGGGGATATAGTTTATCTGTTTAGAACGCTCTTTGGCAGAGAGGGTGTGAAGCTTTTGATTATTGATGGTTACATCGGTTGAAGGGGTAATCCCACACAGCAGTTTGGCTAATGTAGATTTTCCTGCTCCATTAGAGCCTAGAATGATGAGGTTTTCATCTTTTTCTAGGGTTAGGGTGATGTTGGTTAGGATGTTGTTTGAGTAGTTATTGATGCTTGAATTCATTAAGTATCTTTCTAAAATCCCTCAAAAACAGCACCAATCTATCGCTAGGAACTCCTGCATAGTGTTTGTCAATCATATAAATGGCACCATTTTTACTGGCACTAATGGGCAGTGATTTCCATGGTTTTAGTAGCTCTTGTTTTGTTAGCCCTTTGTCTTCTCGAAAGGGTGCTAATAGAATGACCATATCGGGGTTGGTGGCAATAATATTTTCCATGTTTAATATCGGTTGCCCTTTTCGTTGTGATGTTAAAGCATTTTGATTGCCACTGGCTTTAATGATGTCATCAAAGTAGAGGTTTTGACCTGCTACAAATATCTGTTTGTTTAATGAGGTGTTGTGTCCTATGACCATGAGTATTTTTCTGTTTTTAACAATACCTTTGAGTAATGTTAGATTTGAATCAATACTTTTTACAATGGTGGTGGCTTGGTTGGGTCGGTTAATCACCTTGCCAATGGTCTCAATAGAGGCTCTGATGTTTTCAAGGGTATCTATTTTAATCATTTGGGTTTTGATATGAAGCTTTTGTAGTTGTTTAGAGAGTTTGTAGCTACTCTCTTGCAGTATAACAAGGGTAGGTTTTAGAGCCAATATTTTCTCTAGGTTGGGAGAGAAATAGCCCCCAACTTTAGGAATAGATTGAGCCTCTTTGGGGTATTGACAATACTCTGTATTTCCTACTATTTTATCACCCGAACCCAGTGCAAAGATAATCTCATTAATCGAGGGGCTAAGGGCAATAATACGTTCTTCAGCCCAAAGCGCATGAAAAGAGAGCATTATAAAGAGTAAAAATTTCATTTTAATAGCTTAATTTCATTCCACCATAAATGGCTCTTGGGCTGGTGGTGTATCCATCAATGGTTTGGTACTGTTTGTCGGTAATGTTGTTGACTTTTCCATAAACACTCATTTGTGAAGAGACCTCATAATTAGCATTAAAATTCGCAACGGTGTATTTTCCTGTCTGTTGTCCCTGTTCATCATCTAAACTGTAGCGTTCACCAATATATTCACCATCAATTCCAAGGTGTAAATCTTCTATACCGTAGTAATCAATTGCCATTTTAACGCTCTCTTTGGGTTGTCGGCTTAGTCTTTTTTTATCGCTGTTTTTAGCATCAAGATAGGTATAGCTCGATGAGATAAGAAAATCATCGCCTATATGGGTTTTATAACCAACTTCAACCCCTTTTATTTTAGAGGTTCCTTGCACATTATCATAATTTCCCCCAATCCAATTCCCCTCAGCATCGTAACTGCTTTTGTAATCAATCATATCTTTGACTTTGGTATCAAAATAGGTAATTTTCATATCTTTATAGTGGGCAGTAAGATCCCATGATGTGGTCTCTTCGGGGGTGATCTTACTGTTTCCTGATAGGGGGTCAAATAGGTTGTTAAGGGTGGGGACATTATACGCCGTACCGTAATTAGCCGAGATCGAGAAGCCTTTAATGTTGCTATGAATATGTTTTAAGCCTATTTTACCTGTGGTTTTATTGTCAAATTTATTGTATTGGTCGTGTCTAATAGATTGGGTGAGTATGGTTGTGCCTCCAATGGCTCCTGCAAAGGTATTGCTGTTGGTAATGAAAAAGGCTTGGTTGTCATATTTTTTTGTAACATCTCCTTGCTGTTCAAACTCTTTATAGTCTCCACCCCATACCACAAAATTATCACCTAGATAGGGTATTTTAGAGCTTAATCCATACTCTTTAACTTCACCCTTAAACGGTGAAGTTCCAAAATTTGATACAAACTCTCTATCAAAGGTTGATTTTTTTGCATAAATATTGACCTTGTTAAAACTGTCTACATGGTTAAAATTGATAGAAGAGAATTCATTGTTGGTTGTTGAGTGGTTGGTGGCATTGGGGTCTTGGTATCCATCATAATCACTTCTAGCATCTATAGTGGTGTGGGTAATCTCTATTTTATTGTTGGGCGTTATGGTAAAACCTGCTTTAATATTGGTGGTTCTATTAGAGTAGGCATCGTCTTCAAAGTGGTCGATATTTTCACCCTTTGGAGCTTGTGCCGAAAAGCCATTGGTTTGGACTCGATTATGATTGAGCTTTAGGTAATATTTATCGGTTTTATATGAGACTCCTGCATTAATTTTATTGGTATCAAAGCTTCCAAACTCTTCTGAAGCGTGAAACGAAAATCCCTCTTTGGCTGATTTGGTAATAATATTAATAACCCCTGCCGAGGCATCTGCCCCCCAAATACCCGATTGAGCCCCTTTTAGCACCTCTATTTGGGCGATGTCACTTGCCATTAAGTGGGAAAAGGGCGCACCGTTGAGTCCTGTTAGGTCATTGTATCTAATGCCATCAATCAGTACCAAAATACGTTTAGAACTCATTCCTCTAAGATTAACCGAGGTGGTTTGTCCTAAACCTCCATTGCTATTAATACCAATACCCGAGATGAGGTTTAGGGCTTGTGCAACGGTGGTAAGGTGTTTCTCTTCTATCTCTTGGGCTGTGATAACCTCTATATTTGAGGTGACTTGCCCAATATTTTGAGTTGATTTGGTAGCAGAGGTTACGGTAATATCTTTGAGTGTTTCTGTAGCAACAAGATGACTGTTTAATAGTAGAAGAGTAACAAGGCTCTGTTTTATAGTAGGGTTCATTTTTTTCCTTATTGAATATGAGTTTTTTATTAAGATTTGGAATCGGAAGGCTTTGCCTCCGTTGTTCGGGAGTGAACTCTCCGTTTCCTATTGTAATTTTGTGAGAGGTTTAATAAGGAGGGGATGTTTTATACTCTTGATACTCAAAGGTATGATTGTGGTACTGATGGTTACTCTCTATTGTTGACAACTTGAACATGGTTGAATATATTGCAATAATTACCAATGAAAAATAACGTTGATGGGTGCCTTTGGGATACTTCATGTTGCTGATTATACTTGAATAAGCTTATAGAGATTTTTTTGTTTTTAATCTAAGGATACTTTAGGGCAACGATAGGCTATAATTTTTGTAATAATAAACAGGAGTTCTATTGCAGAGAGTCGTTGTTATAAGATATATTATTTTATTTATTGCATTCTCTTTGTCTCTTTTTTCTGCAACTGTGCGACATAACTTGTGGGAGAAGGGTCTTGATTTTGAAGGTTATCTGAAAAAGTATAATATTCCCCATGAGATTGTTGATATTTTAGATAAAGATGATATACAATTAATTTCAGAGATAGACAATAACCGAAAAATTTATGAGATGGTGGCAAGTAATGGGGTGCTTCTTCAAGCACTTATTCCTACAGGAGAAGAGTTACAACTGCATCTTTTTAGAACACCTGCTGGATACAGTGTCGAGGTGATTCCTGTGGCGTATAAAAAAGATACCTACATTACACAACTCTTGGTTAAAAAAACTCCCTATTTAGATATTATTAAAACTGTTAAAAATAAAAGACTTGCCAAAGAGTTTACCAAGGTTCTTAAAAGTAGTGTCAATTTTCGTGCCATTAAAAAGGGTGACAAGTTGGCAATTATTTATGATCAAAAGATGCGTTTGGGTCAGCCCATTGGTATTCCTGATATTAAAGTTGCTTTGTTGGAATCGGCTAAAAAGAGACATTATGTTTTCAAGCATACCGATGGAAAATATTATGATGAAAAGGGTAAAGAGCTGGTAAAAAAATACATGGGTAAACCCTTACGGCATATACGAGTCACTTCACCCTTTACCCATCGACGTTTTCACCCTGTACTTAAACGCTGGAAAGCACACCTAGGAATCGATTTTGGAGCTAGAAGGGGAACCCCAATTTTGTCAGTTGCCAATGGAAAAGTGATTTTTTCGGGTTGGAAAGGTGGCTATGGAAAGGTGATAAAAATTAGACATGCCGATAATTATGTAACCCTTTATGCCCATCAAAGCAGACTTAAAGCCAAAGTGGGGCAGATTGTCTCTAAGGGGCAAGTGATTGGCTATGTGGGCAGTACAGGACGCAGTACAGCTCCCCATCTGCACTTTGGTTTGTATAAAAATGGACGGGCAATTAACCCCATGCGTATGGTAAAGTTTAGCTCAAAAGGGCTTCATGGAAAAGGCAAAAAGGCGTATCTAAGACGAAAGAGAAGATACATCAAAATTATTAACAAAATTTTTGACGAAAATCGACCCTCTTATGTTTGGAACACAGTTCAAGAGCGTTCGGTTTCGCCCGAGATGAAAAAACATTATAAAAATATAGGATGGTGATGAAGAATATTATAGAAAATTTTAAATTAGAAGCCTTGGTTGATTCTAAATTTATTCAAACAGCTTGTGCAACCTACCAACAAAATGGCATTAAGAAGCGTTGGGAGGTGGTTAAAGCCCACGACTCAGTTGCCATTTTAATCTATCATAAAGAGAGAAATAGCTTTGTACTGGTCAAACAGTTTCGACCTGCTGTCTATATGGAAAATGGTGATGGTATGACGGTAGAACTCTGTGCAGGTATTGTTGATAAAAAGTTAACTCTAGCCCAAATTGCACAAGAAGAGATAGAAGAGGAGTGTGGTTACGCCGTAGCGTTAGAAGATATTGAACGCATTACCGAAGTTAACTCAGCAGTAGGCTTTTCAGGTTCTAAACAGACACTCTTTTACGCCGAAGTGACCGAATCAATGCGTGTAAGTGAAGGTGGAGGCATTGATAATGAGATGATTGAAGTAATTGAAGTTGCTACCTCAAAGGCACGAGAATTTATGTTTAATGAGCGTATTGCCAAAACAACAGGACTGCTGTTTGCTTTGATGTGGTGGTTTGATGGGAAGAACAGAAATTTTTCTTAAATCAGTTTTTCAAATACTCTAATCTTCTCTTCTTTAACTTTGTAATCTTTAAGATGCTTATGAACTAGTTTCCAAAAATCCTTAGAGTGGTTTTGATGAAGTATATGGGCTAATTCATGGATAACAACATACTCAATTAATGAAGAAGATAGTTTTATAAGATGATAGTTAAAAGAGATACGATTGGTCGAGCTACAACTTCCCCATCTATTTTTTGAGTATCTAAAACTTATATGTTCGGGAGCAACACTCATAATTTTACTCCACTTTTTAGTAAGTGGTATAATCTTATCTATTGCTTTTTGCTTGTAGAAGCTTTCAATAGTATTATGTAGTTCTATATCAGAATATTTTAGTGGTATAGTGATATGAAACTTTGAGTGAGTAAAGTTTATAGTAATAGTTTCAGCAGTTTCATCTTTAATCATATTTACATAATAGCTTTTACCCATATAGTAAAGTCTTGAACCTGTAGTTATATCTTTATTGACTGCTACTCTTTTGAATAGTTCAAGTTTTTTACTTATCCATTTCTGTTTATTTTTAACCATTTTATTAATATCTTTTAAAGTGGTGCTATCATTGGTTTTTACCAATACCCCATCAGTATCAACATTAATATATGTATTTTTTAGTTTGGATTTTCTCTCTATTTCAAATACAATATTTTTAGTGCCATATTCCATACTATGCATTTGTTTCTACCAACCGAGCAACTATATCTTTTGACATCTTTCTATCCACTCCATATTTAGCGAGTATAGGTTTAATAGTGTTTCTCATATCTTTTTGAGCATCACTTTGAACTAAAATAGCTTTGGCTCTTAACCACTCATCAAGAGTATTAAATATTTCAAGAGTTAGTTCAGGAGCTTCTTTTGTTAGCTCTTTAACCAAATCATACACAACAAGTTGTTTTTCATCATTTAATCCGTGATTACTATATCTATTTTTATGGCGATTGATTATCTCTTCCATATCACTAAACAAATCTATAATAGCTTGTTTTCGGTCAATCTTAGCATCAATTAATTTTCTTTCCAATAGCTCTGAAAGTTCAAGTGCTAACTCAGGGTTTTCTTCTTCATTGGCTTTTATGATTGCTTTTGCTTTGTCAAGTGGGTTGTGTTTCCCCTTTTTGGTTAATTCCTCAGCAAACTGTTTATAATCTGTAATATCAATAGGTGCTTCAAGTAAATACTCAATACCATTAGCTCTAAGGTGTTCATCTAAAATCATTTGAAGCTTCTTACTATCTTCACGAGTAATTTTCTCCTTACTATCTCTAACCATCATTTTTATCTCATTGAATAGCTTGAAATCATAATCATACTTTGTTGCATATGGGTTTGGAAGAACTATGTTCATTGATTTGTTAAAATCACTTACAAGCTCTTTAAATTTATCTTTTATATCTTCGGGCTTCAAGTAGTTTATAGCTTGAAGTATAAAATCATCTCTTTGGGTCTCTCTATTTTTCTTGATTGATTTGAAATAACTTACAACCTTAGTGTGTCTATTTTCAAGAGTAGTCTTCTCACTCTCAATATCCACCATCACATCACTAGGTTCTAAATCTCCAGAAAATATTTCAAGAGCATCAACAAGGTGTCTAGTTATCCCTGCAAAATCAACAACATATCCAGCCTCTTTACCTTTTCTTGTTCTATTAACTCTTGCTATTGCTTGAAGTAAGTTATGCTCTTTAAGTATCTTATCAACATAAAGTGTTTGAAGTATAGGAGCATCATACCCCGTTAATAACATATCACTTACAATTAAAAAAGCCGTATTGTCATACTGTTTTTTTCCTCCACGACTCATATCATCCTCATCTCCAAAAGGTAGTTTAAAATCTTCAATACTCTGCTTTACATCCCCCTCATCTGTAGCCAAATCATAAAACTCTTGTGGGTCTTTTTTGGCATCAAAACTTATAATAACTTTGGATTTAAAACCATTAAGCCCCTCTTCTGCCAACCTATTAAACGCTTTTTTGTAAGCTATGGCTTGGTATCGGTTGTGACAAACTATCATCGCTTTAAACCCATCTAAATGGCTCTTGTTTGCATAGTGTTCCACCATGCTTTTAGCACACTCTTCTACTCTTGCAAGAGCATTTTTGTCCAACTGTGTCGCCTTGCTTTTGAGTATCGCCTGTTTTTCAGCACTCTTATGCCCAAAGACCTTATTAAATTCAGCATCAAGTAGCTCTTTTTCTATGAAGAACTTACTTAGCCCAGTTTCATACAAAATGGGAAGTGTATTACCATCTGCTACCGATTGCTTGATGGTATATTTGTCTATATAATCCCCACCATAAAACTCATGCAGAGTTGATTTATTCTCTTTATCTATGGGTGTTCCCGTAAAGGCTATAAACTTAGCATTGGGTAGGCTTTGCCTCATATACGAAGCCGTCAAACCATACTGACTTCTGTGGGCTTCATCTATAAGTACAAATATATTCTCTTTTTCACTTAAAACTTCTACCTCTGTTTTCTCTTCAGCTCTCTCTTGAAACTTCTGTATGGTAGAAGTAAGCGTTTTCCCATAGCTATCTTTGAGCAAACTTTTCAAATGCACAATAGAAGAGGCTTGTATAGGATTAGCAAACCCTGTCCGTCTAAAAGTTTGGCTTATTTGGTTGTCCAAGTCCGTTCTATCGGTTAGCACCAAAATAGTCGGATTGTCAAATCCACTGCTATTGGCTCGTAACTTGGTAGCCAAATAAACCATAGTAATAGACTTCCCACTCCCTTGTGTATGCCAAACCACCCCACCACGGTTTTCGTTTTTGAGTCTGTCCACTATTTTGTTCACGGCTCGTAGTTGTTGGTAACGTGGTAGCTTTTTGATGGTCTTTCCCTCCACCACTTCAAAGATTACAAAGTATTTAATGATGTCTAAAAATCTTCTTTTTTCAAAAAGGTTATAGATTAAAATATCTTGTGGTGTTGGTTCATT
>DCAF01000026.1:0-3350 GCA_002311915.1 Sulfurovum sp. UBA1140
TAGGTTTTTGGCTATGGTGTTGCTCTATGCTCTACTTCTATATAAATAAATTGTATGGCTGAATTTTCTTGAAACCAAGAAGGAATTTTTCCTTTAACCAAAGAGAGGTAACATTTCTACCTCTATTTTTATTCACTATATGCTTTCTCTATTTTCCACGACACAATGAATCAACCTCTTTTAATAGAGTAGGGATGCGATACTTTCCATGCATCTGTAAAATAGAGTTTTTAGCCTCTTCTAACTCTATATTAATTGAGGTTACAAAAAGAGGTTTTATGCTCTCTCCACGTAAAATTTCACAATTTTTAGGGGTTCCCAAGAATGGTGTTTTTGCGACACCTATAATAGGAACTGATTGACCTAAAGCGTTGTAAAGATGCATCCCTAATCCATGATGGGTTGTGTCTCCTAACCAAACATAGCCATCTACCACCACACACTCTATATCATTTAAATCTTTTAACGCTTCTAACAAACAAGGCAACTCTCGTTTATAAAAAGAACCTGCTTCATATGGCTCTATTTCTTCTATAAAATGTGTTTTAGCATAAGAGGCTTTTTTATCATTCCAGTTTTTAAATCCTATACATGCGACCAAACCATTGTTATTACCGTTGTATTGAACATCTAAGACATACTTCATTTTTACTCTTTCATATTTAAAAATGCTCTTTTGAATCTTTATTATAAAGAAGCATAAGCGATGGCATCAACGCCTCAATTTTTTTCATTCTATTAACAGGTGTTGGGTGTGTTGATGAATACTCTGGCTTTACTATGCTCTCTTGTGGAAATTTACGCCAAAAGCTCAAAAACGCTTTGGGGTTATATCCAGCTTTGGTAGAGAGTACCAATCCGATATGGTCAGCCTCATACTCATGCGTTCGTGAATAAGGTAACACCACCCACTCTTTCATCATCTCATCGGCTCTATTTTTTTCTCTATCTTTTTGTATCTTTAAGATACTCTTATCTTCATCAATCAATATTTTTATAATACTTGCACTAAAATTTGACATAATAGAACTGGCTTTTCTCTCAACTTTGTGCCTTGCTAGTGCATGTGCTATCTCATGTCCCAAAACAACAGCTAACTCATCTTTGTTGTCAAGATAAGGAAAGAGTCCACTATATATAAATACTCTTCCCCCTGGAAGACAGACAGCACTTGCCTTAAATTTATCATCAAGTACGGTAAATTTCCACTCATAGTTGGTTGTATTGTAGTCTTGGTTTACCACCTTTACAATCTTCATACCCACTTCATTAACTATATCTATAGCTTTTTTATTTTTACTTATTGTTGTTCGTCTTAATATCCTATTGGACATTTTTTTACCAAGTGCTAACTCTTTAGATTTGTCTGTTGTAATTATCTGATTTCGATTGGTAATTGGTGCTTTTGAGCATCCAATAAAAGTAAAAAACAGAAGTAAAGAGAGTAGATATTTAAAGAAACTTTGAAACATTATCTTCCTCTCTAATCTGGACAAAAACCTCTTTTCTATCCCAATTCTTACTACCTCTAGCTGTAACTGAGACAACATAATCTCCTACAGGAACTCTATCTATAACATCTTTATATATAATCATCGCAGAACCATTTACCAAAATAGACTTATCTTCTACTCTTATTTTTTTTGTTTCGATTTTTATCTCTGTTAATGGATTATATTTGACTTCATAGCTCTTAATTTTACCAATATCATGTTCTTTTATTCTTCGTCTTTGTAACTGGACTTTTATATCTTTACCATTTATGGGTTTGAGTAATCGCCATCTCACAGAGGCTATATCAAGATAGCCTTCTAATGATTTAATTTTATCTTTATTACTAATCTCAATAATAGGTATATCATTGAGTGTAGCATTAAATGCATAACCTTCATATGCTATCGTTGTGTTATTATACTTTTTAAAAACATCATTTACCAAAAAAGTTTTTATTAACTTTGCATCATGGCTGTTGCACCCCTGTAACATTAATAGTGTGATCAAACCTAAAGCTATTTTTTTCATTTAACCTCTATCTATTTTTGTTTTTTTTGTATAAAATAGATTTTAATCTTATCATATCTCCTCTTGAATGTTTATTACCCCTTTTCGCTGCTAATTTATGCCAATAGAATGCTTTTTCATCATTTTGTTCAAACCCTTCACCCCTATCATACATCCAACCAATTCTTCTAGATGCTCTGGCAAGACCTTGATTAGATGCTTGTTGATACCAGTAATAAGCCATTCCAAAATCTTCTGATAAACCATTTCTTCCAAAATGATAATTATCTGCTAGATTAAATTGTGCATAAACAAAACCTTGTTTGGCAGACTTTTGAAGCAATTCCAAATATTTGTCCATATCTTTTTGGACACCCCTACCAGCTCTATATAAAAAAGAGAGATTATATAAAGAGGCAGAGTAGTTGTCAATTTTAATGGCTCTCTTATAATGCTCTACAGCTTTTTTAAAATCTTTTTTTAAGCCACCTAGCCCTTCTTGGTACATAAAACCATAGGCGTGTTGTATTTTTGATACATTTTTATCTTTATAAGGCTCAAGTAGTTTTTGCCCTAAAGTATAATTTTCATGTGCATGTTCCCACAACCCTTTTTCCCAACCTGTTAAATCTTTTGAACTCTCCATCTGTACATATTTGTTCTGTTGACTAACGAGCATCTCTGATGGCTTCAAATCTTTCATTGGTGTTGATGCACACCCTACCAATAGTAAACTTCCTATAGCAATTATCAATGCTCTATTTTTAAAATTTCTCATCATCTACTCCTTGATATACTCTTTGGCTAACGTATCAAGCTCATCACAAAATTTTGAAGGATTGGTTGTCATTAATGGTAAGAGTTTCTCTTCCTTGGCACTAAACTCTGTAAACTCCTCCATCGCTATATCTGCATTGTTCATAAGTGTTTGCATCTTCTCTGTGGTAGCCATCATTTTTATTGTGGCATCACCTATTGAGCAACTCCCTCCATTTTTTCCACCATCTTTTTTTAACTGCTCCATGGTAATCATATCTTTTGATGTTTTATCCATGTCGATATTGTACTTTTGTACGACACTATCGTAAGCACTACACGCATTGGCATACTTATTTTTCATCATATAGCTTTCATTTATATTCTGCATATCATTATTTAAATTAACCAACATTTTTGTTATTCTCTTCTCTTTGTCATCATTTTGTGTCTCTAGCACCAAAGCCTGTTGTACCCTACCTATTGCCATCATTTTATCAAATGCTTCTGCTTCTGTACATGCTAGAGTTGAGCTTATACTCAATGTTGTTAATAGAGCAATTTTTGTAATGGTTGTCGTGAATTTTTTCATT
>DCAF01000026.1:3366-28395 GCA_002311915.1 Sulfurovum sp. UBA1140
TTTTTGAAGACTTCTTTTTTGACTAGCCTCATAATAGGGCATAACCGAAGGAAGTAACTCTTCTATTCTCTCTATCCTATGTATAGGTGTTGGGTGAGTAGAGAGGTATTCAGGTTTGGTACTCTTTTGAGCCGAGAACTTCTTCCAAAAACTAAGTGCTGCCCTTGGGTCATATCCAGCCTTGGCAGAGAGTACCAAACCAATATGGTCAGCCTCATACTCATGGGTTCGTGAGTGAGGAAGCATAATCCACCTGCTTACCATGTAGTCTGTATTTTTATGTTCAGCATCTTTTTGAAATCTTGTCTTCTTCTCGTCAAGCTCTGTCAATACTTTTAGAATACCTGCACCAATTTTTGAAAATATTGCACTACTTTTTCTCTCTGCTCCATGTCGTGCCAAAGCGTGACCAATCTCATGTCCCATTACGGCTGCCAACTCATCATCACTGTTCATGTATTTAAATATTCCTGTAAAGACAAAGATTTTGCCACCAGGAAGACAAAAAGCATTGGCTTGTTCCATGTTATCAATAAGATTAAACTCCCATTGATAGTCTGTTGTGTTGTAATCTAGATTGGTAACTTCAGCAATATTTTTACCCACCCTTTTTACAATGGCTGTGGCTTCTTTATCTTTACTTAATTGGGTATTTTTTAGTATCTTGTGTGAAGTATCTAGCCCCAGTTTCATCTCTTCATCAGCACTCATCATAATTATCTGATTACGCCCTGTGATGGGTGCTTTTGTACATCCGACAAAGAATAGTAGCAATAAAATAGCAACCATTACCCTTTTTTTCATATCTTCTCTCCTCTTATGCTTTTAAACTTTTTAATCAAACTTTTAAAACAGCTAAACCTCTCTTTCGCTCTTATATTAATCGCCTCTTCTACTATTGGTATTTCAAAATTAACCTCTTCTCCTATCGTAATCTCTCTATCACTTAACCACTCACCAATATGAAAGTTGTATTTATACCCTTTTTGGTCTTGAACAACACCTCTACGATTTTTATAGTCAAACTGTAAAACTCTGCCTTTCATAGGTATATCTATTAAAAAAAAGAGACTTTTATGGTCTCTTTTTTTGTAATTTATTTGTTGTTACCTCTTTACTACACTGTTTTGCTTCCATATCAATTCTACTTTTGGTTATTTTTTTATAAACAAGAACCTCTTCGGGATTAAAAGGACTGGTTAAGGTTAATTTATCTTCACCCAATGTAGCATCAAACTGTAACCCTATCTCTTCCTTTTCTGTATCAAAATAGTAAAATGTACCAGCAACATTTTGTCTAATTTCAAATATTGATTCTCCTATTAAGTAACAATCTTCACCATTGTCGAAACTATCTGCTTGATAATCATACAAGATAATATCTCCATTTGGTAAATAATACTCGTATAACTCATCATGTTTTCCATCTTTATCGTAAGATATGTCCCAAAAACCTTCTAGTTGAGCAATCTCTTCCACTTCTATTGAAGATTTATTGTCGCTATCTCCTCCACAACCTGAAAGAAGAAAGAGTGCTGTAATTGTTGCGAAACCTACTGTTTTAATCATAATTTTCCTTTATATTTGGTATTAGTATTATATTCTAATTTATGAATTTTTCTTGTAAATAGTTAGTAAATCTTTGTAATTTCTTATATTTATCTCTCTTTGGTAAAAACTTTGGAAAGCAATCAGATATCTGTTATAATCATAAAATAATTTGTAATTTTTTAGAATAGGAGTAAACATGATACCTGAGGATAGTCGATTGTATAATAGGGAAGAGAAGTTAAATTATGTCATTAAAAAACTAAAACTCTCTACAAAAGAGATTTCACAAAAGCTAGAGATAAGTTCTGGTTTGGTTTCTCAAATACAGAACCCATTTAATGGAAAATTACGAAAAATTCATATTTATGCTATCTCAAATGCCTATCATATTCCCATGGCTATTTTTGAAGATGAGACCATCAACTCCAAAGAGATGATTGATTCTGTGCTGAAACAGGCATCTTTTAAAATATTTGAAAAAGATTATCAAACCTTAAACAGACTTATTGGAAAATGGTATCTTTATAGCTATCCTAGCAATCCAAACCTATCAGAGGTTTGGAGTACCGAGACACATATATATGATGACTTTACGGTGCTGGATGCACATCGAAACAGAGGTAGAATCTATATAGGCAAAAAGCAGTCTTTAATTATAAAAGAGAGCAATAACAGTAAAAATATAACCACAACAATTTTTGATAATGACCGAATTACCTATGGAAATTTTCCTTTCTCTCGAATAGCAAAATCAAACAGTTTTAATAGAGAGATTTTAAGCTTTGGGTTCTTCTCTAAACGACAGATAGACAAAACCGAGGCAAAAGAGATTTTGGGCAAGATAGAAAAAGTACAGTTACAGATGGATTACTCTGTTATAGATAGAGTAAGTGGTTCTATTGAGATGAAAGGATAGAAGTGAAAAAATATATAATAGCTATTTTATTTCTGTTTACACTAACCTCTTGTGTTAATAATACTCCAATCATATCTACAGACTCAAATCAGACAACTAAAAAAATTATAATAAATATAGATGAAGAGCTTGAACTATTAGAGTCTACAGGTCTAAGAGATGATGAAGTAAATGTAGTTGAAGAACCAATATATATTGGTGATAATGATGAGGTTTCTTTTAAAGGAAATGCCATGAAACAAAAATCCCCTCTAAAGATAAAAGTAGGGAATAGAGAAGAGATACAATTTAATGGATACAGTTATACGATTAAAACTATGGAATTGAAAAATGGTGACTTTATTACTATTAAAGATAAAAATGGGAATGTTTTTGTTGATATTGAAGTTATGACTCATTAAAATTTGGTGTTATAAATTATCGGTTCTTAAAAAGTATACAAAGGTGATTTACGAGAATGATACCAGTTATAATTAAAAAATTCACCTTTAAGTAATATCTCTTAAGTTGTTTAAACTAACGATTTGAAATAAACTTTCCACACCCTTTCTCTTTAGAGCCATTGAACTTTTTAACCCGTTCAATGGCTTTTGCCTCCCACGCATCAAAGCGTAGGCAGTTTTCGGCTTCACGACACTCATTATTACTACAAGCAATGGGTACTTTAGAGTAATCTTTGGACATTAAACATTAAACCTAAAGTGCATGACATCACCATCTTGTACGATGTATTCTTTACCTTCAAGACGGTTTTTACCTGCTTCTTTGGCTCCATTCTCACCACCAAACTCTATAAAGTCATCATAGGCAATCACTTCAGCACGGATAAATCCTTTTTCAAAATCATTATGAATAACTGCTGCAGCCTTTGGAGCGGTGGTATTTTGTCTGATGGTCCAAGCTCGAACCTCTTTAACACCTGCGGTAAAGTAGCTCATAAGACCCAATTTATCAAATCCTTTATGGATAATTTGCTCTAGTCCACTCTCGGTAACTCCAAGATCAGAGAGCATCTCTTCTCTCTCTGCATCATCAAACTCAACCATCTCCTCTTCAATTTTAGCACAGAGTTTAATCACTTCATAGTTTCGTTCATAGGCATAGGCTCTTAAAAGTTTAACAAACTCATTGTCTTCCTCTAAACTATCTTCATCGACGTTGGCTCCATAGATAATCTCTTTAGAGGTTAAAAGACGCAACTCTTTGTTCATGGCTATAAAAGCATCCTCTCCAATACCAGGAAAGGTTGATACGGGGTTGTCATCTTCGACATGTTGCAGTAAGGCTTCAGCCACCACCAGTTGTGCTTTGGCATCTTTATCGTTACCTCGTGCTTTTTTCTTTAGTGAATCAACACGTTTTAAAATAGCATCCAAATCAGCAAAAAGAAGCTCTTGTTCTATAATTTCAACATCTCGAATGGGGTCAATGGAACCCTCGACATGTACCACGTTTTCATCTTCAAAACATCTTACAATATGTAAGATAACTTCAGTTTCACGAATGTTACTAAGAAACTTGTTCCCCAGTCCTTCACCCTTACTTGCTCCTTTAACCAGACCTGCAATATCTACAAAATCAAGGGTAGAGTATTGAATCTTTTCAGGATTAACGATTTCTGCCAACGCTTCTAATCGCGTATCAGGTACAGGTACAATGGCCTTGTTGGGTTCGATGGTACAGAAAGGGTAGTTGGCACTCTCTGCATTTTGTGCTTTGGTTAGGGCGTTGAATGTGGTTGACTTACCTACGTTTGGTAGTCCAACCAGTCCGATACTTAGTCCCATAATATTCCTTGTGTATAAATTGCGTGATTTTAGCTAAAAAGTGGTGAAGAGGGGGTTATTTTTTTCGATACCGAATCAATCTTAAGAGTGAGTAGAAGAGTTGAAAGAGTAAAATCCCTGTAACATCGGCAATGATATCATCAGGCGAGGCAGTTCTATAAGAGATAAATGATTGAATAAGCTCTATAAAGATACCAAAAAGAAGTAATGCACCCATATTTCTAAGACGATGTTTTAATCTAGAAGAGGAACGGTTCAAGAGTAAAGAGAGTACAAAAAAGGCAGTAACATGTTTAATTTTATCGGCATAAACAAACCCTAAATCAATATGATCATTGGGGACAATTGCTAAAATAAAAATAACGGTAGTGGTGATAAAAAACAGTATTTTAAAATACTGTTTTTTTATAAAAAAATCTGACATCTATTTTTTTGGTCGAGCCAACCCCTCAATTAATCTGCTCATAAGTCGAACACCTGCACCACTTGCTCCATGTGGGTTTTCACCCCAAGTATGCTCTACAAATGCAGGGCCTGCAATATCAATATGTGCCCATTTATCTTTGTGGTGATCATCTATAAAGGTTTCTAAAAATTGACCAGCAGTAATGGCTCCTCCGTAACGGGTATTAGAGATGTTACAAATATCAGCGATTTCACTATTAAGAGATTTTTTAAGATAACGGTTAAAGTCCAGTTTGGTAGCAAACTCACCTGAAATTTTAGAGGCTTTAAGTATCATTGTTTTAACCTCATCACTGTTTCCCATAATGCTAGAGGTGTAGTGACCCACACCTACCACCGAAGCACCTGTTAGGGTTGCCATATCAAAAATATAGTCGGCTTTGACCTCTTGTTGGGCGTAACAGAGTACGTCGGCTAAGACCAAACGACCTTCGGCATCGGTGTTGCGTATTTCGATGGTTTTACCATTTTTAGCCACCAAAACATCATCAGGTTTATAGGCATCGCCCCCAATCATGTTTTCAACAGCACCAATAAATCCATGCACTTCAATAGGCAGGTTCATCTCCGAGACAGCTTTCATAATACCCAGTACAGCAGAACCTCCACTTTTGTCTGATTTCATGGTTACCATGTAGTCAGATGGTTTAAGACTAAGTCCACCACTATCATACGTTAGCCCTTTACCCACAATGGTGACCACAGCTTTAGCATCTTTTGGTTTGTGCGTTAAATGAATAACTCTTGGTTTATGACGAGAAGCACGAGCCACAGCCAATAGAGTCTCCATTTTCTCTTTTCTAAGTTTTTTAGGTTTAAGTATTTTACAATCTAATCCATTCTCTTTGGCAAGTTTTTTGGCTATCTTTGCCATTACTTTAGGGTAACAGTCATCAGGTGTGGTATTAACAATGTCGCGTGTAAAATTGGTCGCCTCAGCTGAAATTTGTCCATTTCCCATGGCGATAGAGCAGGGTTCAATATTGAGTTCATATCCGTTATACTCATCAAGCGAAATAGTAATATTTTCAATCGCAAGTTTAGATTTTTCACTCTTGTATCTATCAAAGCTATACGCTCCTAAAACAAACCCTTCAACCATGCCTCTTAGAACAGCAGTACATTTTGGATGGTTCATATACGAAGCGATTTTAATAGAGGTATAAGGAGTATTACTAAGCGTTCTAATGGCAATTGCCACAGCTGTTCTTACATTTATGCTTGATATGCTATCAATTCCCACATAGAGTCTATCTTTTTCGATAAGCAGACAAGTTTCATCTTGTGTTCCTTTGAATCCAGCTTTTTCTAGTAGCTCTCTGTCTTGAACAAAACGATGTTCTAGGTTCTGCTCAGATACAATAATAACCTCTATATCGGCTGTTATATCTTGGGTAGTATTAATGGTTAATTCAAAATTCATATTATTTCCTTCTTTTTTAGTTAAATTGCTCTTTTAAAATATCTTGTGCCTGTATCATATCTTTATCTCCACGCCCAGAGAGATTGACCAGAATGGTTTTACCCTCAATATCCTCTTTTTTCATTTTTTTCAGATAAGCAACTGCATGAGAACTCTCAAAGGCAGGGATAATTCCTTCAGATCGTGAAAGCCATACAAAAGCATCCATCGCCTCATCATCGGTAATATGCTCATAGGTTACGATGTTGTTGTCTTTAAAAAAGGAGTGTTCAGGTCCAATTCCTGGATAATCAAGCCCTGCCGAGATAGAGTGTGCCTCTTGCACCTGTCCATCTTCATCTTGCAATAGATAGCTTAATTGCCCATGAAGTACCCCTGGGCTACCTTTGGCGAGTGAACAGCCATGTTTACTATCAAGTCCATATCCACCCGCTTCAATACCAATACACTCTACCGATTTGTCTTGTAAAAAGTGGTTGAAAATACCCAACGCATTAGAACCCCCACCAATACAAGCGATGATTTTATCAGGTAGACACCCCTCAACAGCATTTAGTTGAGATTTCGCTTCCCAACCAATAATCGACTGAATATCACGAATCATCATAGGGTAAGGGTGTGGTCCTGCTACGGTTCCAATAATATAATAGGTGTCTCGTGCATGGGTAACCCAGTGTCGAATGGCATCATTCATGGCATCTTTAAGCGTTTTACTGCCCGATCCTACAGCGTGTACTTTGGCTCCAAGTAGTTTCATTCTAAAAACATTAAGCTCTTGACGAGCTACATCTTTAGCCCCCATAAAGACATCACACTCCAGCCCAAAAAGGGCAGCAACAGTAGCCGTTGCTACTCCATGTTGACCTGCACCTGTCTCTGCAATAACCCGTTTCTTACCCAATCTTTTCGCCAAAATGGCTTGAGCCACCGTATGGTTTATCTTATGAGCCCCCGTATGGTTAAGGTCTTCTCGTTTCAAATAAATCTTGGCATTCAGCTCTTTAGAGAGATTCTCGGCAAAATAGAGTGCCGAAGGACGACCCACATAGTTTTTGTAGTAGTAGTCTACTTCACTCCAAAAATCTTTATCAAAACGGACTGCCTCATAATCGAGTCGCAGTTGTTCCAATACTGGCATTAAAGTCTCAGGCACAAAACGCCCACCAAATTTTCCAAAATGCCCCATCTCATCAGGATCATGAGGACTCGGTTTTGGGATGTAAATATCGGTATAGTTCTTCATAAATCTTCTTTGTATAATAGTTGAGGGATTATAGCTTATGGTTGGTTAAAAGATGATATTTGGGTGGAGTATCAATTAGATTTTGTTACGATGAACAACTCAACTTCTTATTTTTAAATATATCAGGAGTAGCCCCTGCCCAGTGTTCAAACTCTTTATGTTCAGCATAGGGGTCTTGAGCAATATTAAATAGACTCTCTACCAAGCTGTAATCCCCCTGTTCTGCTATGGTGATGGCTTCTTGTAACATATAATTTTTAAGCACATATTTGGGGTTGGTTTTAAGCATACGCTCTTGTCGTTCTTGGGTGGTGCTTCTGTTTCTGTTTAAGTGTTGGTCATAATTATCAAGCCAATCATTCATGGGCTGATGATAGAGTCCCAATTTTAAAAGAGCTGTTCTATCACTGTTATAATGGCTTAATGTTCTAAAAAATAGTGTGTAGTCTACTCTTAACTTTTGTAACATACCAAACATCTCTTTAAAGTGTTCAAAGTCACTATCTTCGACCTCATCAAGTCCTAGCTTTTCTCCCATCAAATAGAGAAAGTGACGGCTATAGAGTCGCCCATAATGTTTAATAACACTCTCCATTTTTTCTGTGCTAATAAGTGGAGCAAGTGCTACCATTAAGGCTCGTAGGTTCCATTCTCCAATTCGTGGTTGGTTTCCAAAACTGTAACGCCCATTTTTATCGGTATGGTTACAGATGTAATTGGTGTTGTAGTCATCTAAAAAGGCATAAGGACCATAATCAATGGTTAACCCTGCAATGGACATATTGTCGGTGTTCATTACTCCATGATTAAAGCCCACTGCTTGCCACTCTGCCATTAATCTAGCTGTTTTACCCATTATTTCCATAAAAAAATAGAGGTATCGGTCATTTTCATCTAAGAGATGTGGATAGGACTCTGCAATAGCATAATCAGCCAAGGCTTCTAACTCTTTTAAGTTTTTAGTGTGTGAAAAATACTCAAAAGTCCCAAAGCGAATCCAAGAAGGTGACAGACGAAGTACAATCGAGGCTTTCTCCCACTGCTCTCGTATTACCTCTTGTTCTGAACCAATAATACCCAAGGCTCGGGTCGTCTCTATACCCAAACCGTGCATCGCTTCACTCATAAGGTATTCACGAATACTCGAACGTAAGACTGCTCTGCCATCGCCTGAACGAGAGTAGAGCGTCTTTCCTGCACCTTTAAGTTGAAGATGTAGGTTATTAATAGTTCCTATGTTAATGGCACGTCCATCCCCAAGTCTTGGGACATAAAAACCAAATTGATGCCCTGCGTAACACATCGAAAAGCTCTCACTCCCTTCAAGTTGAAGATTGCCGTTCATAAATTGAACAAACGCATCACTTTCTAAAGAAGCTTCATCTAAATTCAACATTTTTGCTACTTCTGCATTGGCATGAATTAAAAAAGGTTTTTTTAGAGGGGTCGGCTTTACTCGGTCATAACAGAGGTCTGGCAATGCGAGATAGGGATTGGTTAATTTTATTGTATTAAGTTTCATAGTATCCATATTACATACTCAAACTTTCATATCACTTATTAAGCCCCTTTTTTGTATAATCCAAAAACTAAAAATGAACCCAAGCTATTGGGATTAAGGGTACTTTTACATGCCAAAACGCACTGACATCAAAACCATTTTACTTATCGGCTCTGGACCAATTGTTATTGGACAAGCCTGTGAATTTGACTACTCTGGAACACAAGCGGCCAAAACGCTAAAAGAGTTGGGCTATAGAGTTGTTCTTATCAACTCAAATCCTGCAACGATTATGACCGATCCTGAGTTTGCCGATCGTACTTACATTGAACCCATTACTGCTGAGGTTATCAACAAAATTATTAAGCTAGAAAAAGTGGATGCCATCTTGCCTACCATGGGTGGACAAACTGCACTCAATGTGGCGATGGATATGAATGAAGCGGGTATGTTTGAAGGTATAGAGTTTTTAGGTGCAACCCCTGATGCCATTAAAAAAGGTGAAGATCGACATCTCTTTAATCAAGCGATGATTAAAATCGGTATGGATTTACCAAAAAGTGCCAACGCCTACACGCTTGAAGAGGCACTAAGGGTTGCTAAAGAGATTGGGTTTCCTGTTATTTCAAGAGCGTCATTTACCATGGCTGGTGGTGGTTCTGGTGTGGCGTATAACATTGACGAGTTCAAAAAACTTGCCCGAGAAGGTCTAGATGCCTCACCTATTAATGAAATTGAAATCATGGAATCATTACTGGGTTGGAAAGAGTATGAGATGGAGGTTATCCGTGACAAAGCAGATAACTGTATCATCGTCTGTTCTATTGAAAACTTTGATCCTATGGGGGTACATACAGGGGACAGTATCACGATGGCTCCTGCATTGACCTTGACCGACAAAGAGTATCAAAACATGAGAGATGCCTCTTTTAAGATTCTAAGAGAAGTGGGTGTAGATACAGGTGGGTCAAATGTTCAGTTCTCTATCAACCCTGATACAGGTCGGATGATTGTTATCGAGATGAATCCACGAGTAAGCCGAAGTTCAGCCTTGGCTTCAAAAGCAACGGGTTATCCTATTGCCAAAGTCGCCACACTCTTGGCTGTGGGTTATACACTCGATGAGATTAGCAATGATATTACAGGAACACCTGCCAGTTTTGAGCCTGTGATTGACTATATTGTTACCAAAATCCCACGATTTACATTCGAGAAGTTCCCTGCTGCTGACTCTACGCTTACCACCGCGATGAAATCGGTGGGTGAAGTGATGAGCATGGGAAGAACCTTTAAAGAGTCGTTCCAAAAGGCACTTGTCTCTCTTGAGACAGGATTGAGTGGTTTTAATTTTATGGATTGTGATGAGGATGAGTTGGTTCGTGAGATTCGACGACCCAATGAGAATCGAATGCTTTATGTTTATGAAGGCTTAAGAAGAGGGATGACCCCCGATGAGATATTTGACATCTGTAAAATAGACAGATGGTATCTGTATCAGTTTGAAGAGCTGGTAGCCGAAGAGAAGATGATGGATATTGCTCTGTTGTCTGATGAGGTACGACTGCGAAAAGTGAAGTCTGATGGTTTTTCTGATACGATGATTGCCACCGTGATTAACAAAAATGAGGGGATGAGCTTCTCTGAAAATGACATCTATAATGCACGAGAAAAATTGGGTGTATTGTTGGAGTACAATGAGGTAGATACCTGTTCAGCAGAGTTTGAAGCCTTAACCCCCTATCTCTACTCGACAACAAATATCACCAAGCTTCCAAAAAGTAGGTTCGGTAACACCGAACAAAAAGATAAAAAGGTGCTAGTTATCGGTGGAGGACCTAATCGAATTGGTCAAGGAATCGAGTTTGACTACTGCTGTGTTCACGCTGCTTTTGCGTTAGCAGATATGGGTGTCAAATCAATTATGTACAACTGTAATCCTGAGACGGTTTCGACCGATTATGACACTTCTGATATTTTATACTTTGAGCCGATAGATTTTGAACATGTGCGAAATGTTATCGAAGTGGAAAAACCTGATGGGGTGATTGTTCACTTTGGGGGGCAGACCCCATTGAAGTTGGCAAAAGCGTTAACAGCCATTGGGGCGAATATCTCTGGAACCACAGCGAAAGTAATTGACTTGACAGAAGACAGAGAGCTGTTTTCTGATTTTATCAATAAATTGGGTTTAAAACAGCCAAACAATGGTACCGTTTTTGCCAAAGATGAAGCGATAGCAGTAGCCAATCGTATCGGTTACCCTGTACTGGTGCGACCAAGTTTTGTTTTGGGTGGAAGAGGGATGAAAATTGTCTATTCTGATAGTGAAATAAAAGAGTATATGGATGAGGCTGTTTCTGTCTCTAACGATGCTCCTGTATTGATTGATAAGTTCTTAAACAACGCCATTGAGTTGGATGTTGATGCGATTTGTGACGGCACAGAGGTCTATATTGGCTCGGTCATGCAACATATCGAAGAGGCAGGGATTCACTCTGGTGATTCTGCTTGTTCCTTGCCAACCATTTCACTCTCTGATAAACTACTCGAAGAGGTTAAAGAGCAGACGGCCAATATCGCTCTTGGTTTGGGTGTTGTGGGTCTGATGAATATCCAGTATGCAATTTTTGAAGATGAGGTTTACCTGATAGAAGTTAATCCAAGAGCTTCAAGAACGGTTCCATTTGTATCTAAAGCAACGGGTGTTCCTTTGGCAAAAGTAGCGACCCGAGTGATGATTCAAGGTGATTTAAGAGAGTCACTGAAATTCTATGATACCTTTAATGTGGTGAATTTTGATAAAAAAATCATGGAGCCAAACCTTAAGGGTCATGTAGCCGTTAAAGAGGCAGTTTTTCCATTCAATAAACTGCCAGGTTCTGACCTACTTCTAGGGCCAGAGATGAAGTCAACAGGTGAAGTGATGGGTATAAGTGATAGCTTTGGTATGAGTTTTGCCAAGAGTCAGTTTGCTGCAAAAAATAACATTCCACTAGAGGGTAAAATCTTTATCTCTTTAGCAGATAGTGATAAACCTTTTGTGGGTGAGATTGGTAAATCCTTTACCGATTTAGGATTTGAGATAGTCGCAACTGGGGGGACCCACAAGGCACTTGAAAAGGCTGGTGTGGTCTCCACTAAAGTGCTTAAAATCTCTGAGGGTCGTCCCAATATTGATGATATGATTAAAAATCAAGAGATTGTTATTGCGATTAATACCAGTGAAGAGCAAGGGGCAAAACTGGATGGTAAAACCATTCGTCAATCGGTACTAAGAGCCAATGTGGCTTATTTTACGACCATCTCGGCAGCGAAAGCCACGGCTTTGGCGATTAAAGAGTTGCAGGTGTCTGGTGGTGAGTTGGAGCCTAAGGCGTTGCAGGATTATTTGAATTAATTGAATAATCTTCTATTTTTAACCAAAACCGATACCACCATCGGTTTTGTATCTCAAGATGCTTCTAAAATTGACCAAGCCAAAGAACGACTGCCGAACAAACACTATATTCGAGCAGTTAATTCACTACGCACACTACAATCATTTACTCGAGTTCCTAGTTGGCATAAAAATAGAGTAAGACGCTCAAAACGTACCACTTTTATTATGCCAAACGGTCACTCTTTTCGGGTAGTAAAAGATTGTGAACATAATTTACTACTAGACAGGTTAAAGTGGGTCTATAGCTCTTCGGCTAATCTTAGTGGATTTGAGTATGATAAGGGGTATGTGCAACGGGTAAGCGAGGTAATAATTAGCTCTAAAGCTTCATCAGATAAAGGGGAAGCTTCGAGTATCTATCGGTTGGGGCAAATGACTATCCAACGGATTAGATAGTCATAAAAATATTATTTAGTCTGCTTTATCATATCTGTAAAAGTGGATAGTGATATAAGTGCCAACTCAATATCTCGTCCCACTGAACTTTCTGCTTGGGCAATTATTGTTTGACAAAACTTTAAATCTTCATCTTTGCTAAAGATTAAAATATCTGCTCCAGAATCTAAAGCATCAAGTAGCATGGTTCCTGCTTTTTGATAGGCCATCGTTGGGTTTGAGTTAAGCAATGTTTGACCTGCTAACTTGGTAGACATATCAAAGTTGATAAATGTCCCAATTTTATTGGCATCTGTTTGGGTTGTGTTTAGCAATTCAGAAGCGTTGTTATCACCTATATAAAGAGCCATGCTCTGATCTTTTAAAGATTCAACACTATTTTCTATTTTCATTTTATCAAGGCATTTAGATTTAAGTTTATCAAGAAGTGAAGGCTTATATATATTGTTAATCTCCTTTTTTAGCTCTTGAATAGTTTGTGTATAATCCTCTCCGTCAAAAAGATTGTTCTCATACTCACAACAGACAATACCTTCAAACTCATCATTAATGGCAGTTAAAATTGCCTCTTTATGCTCCGAACCATCTTTAATCAATTTTGATGCCAAAATTAAAATGGCATCACCAATATACTCATGGTTATAGTTAAATGTCTCTGAAGCATAATGAACAGGATAGAGTGTTAAGTAGTATGCCAAATCCTCTTTGGTGGTGTAGTGACCCAATACTCTTCTAAATTGGTGCATGAAGTCATGATTGTTTAGTATTAGACCGTTGTCCGAACGATAGGTTAGTGCAGGGTCAATTTGCAGTTGGGTTCCTAGTTTTTCAATAATGGTTGAGACCTGCTCGTCTCCTGTTACCATTAAGTTATTTACTCGAAAAATTAAATCTTTATCAGGATAAGAGAAATCAGGATTCTCTTCTTGAATCATGGCAAGAATCTCTTTAAGATTCATCTCTTTATTGACACTAAAAGTAAAGTTTTTATAATAAGGAAGATAGTCGGTTTTGGCGTTAAAAAAGAACGCTCTAATCGTTAATTCTAATTGATTTTCAAATGGCATTTTTATTCCTTGATTTTTGAATATTTGCATCAAGTATATCAAATTGTCAGAAATATACGCCTATAATGTAAGGTTTTTGCCATAAAAATGGGGGGGTGTGAAGATTTTTAACGCCAAAAGAGAGAACCACGAAGGTTCAATCTCTTAAGTGTTACGCTTCGGCAAATACCTGAGTCGCTTTAGAGACATGGAAGTTAAGTCCAAGCTCTTTCTCTGTAGCACCAAGAGCCAGTGCTACCATCTGTGGCATATGCAGAACAGGAAGATTTATATCTCTACCCATTACTTTAGCCACATCATCTTGATAGGTATCCATTTTAAGGTGACACAATGGACACGGAGTTACCACCATCTCTGCATTGTTATCAATGGCATCAACCAGTGCATTACCTGCTAAAACTTCTGAAGTATGGTTGGCTTGAAGTTCCACGTGGAAACCACAACATTTGTTTTTACTCTCGTAATCAACAGGGTGACCCTCTAGTGCTTCAATCAAGCTATCAAGTGATGTTGGGTTATAAGAGTTTTCACCGTTGTTGCTTCCGTGATGAAGCTCTGATGGTCTGATATTGTGACAACCATAGAATGGTGCGATATTAAAGTTACTTAGGGGTGTGGTTACTTTACTTTTAATATTGTCCAGTCCATACTCATCTACCAAACAGTATAAGAAGTGTTTAATCTCTGATGTACCTTTGTACTCTAATCCTACCTCTTTAAGCTTCTCGTTGACCCTTGCTTTTAAATCAGCATTGGTATCAAGAGCATGTTTGGTCATGGCAGAGTTGAGTTGACAAGTGTTACAAATCGTAATCATGGTCAAACCCAATTTTTCGGCGTAACAGATATTTCTAGCATTAAGTACGTGGGCTAAAAACTCATCAAAATCTTGCAAATGAGACGCTCCACAGCATGAAGCCTCTTCTAAAATAGTGATTTCAATTCCTAACTTATCGGCTACTGCAAGAGTAGATGACAGTAATTCTGGTGTTGATTGTTTGGCTGTACAACCTGTAAATAGTGCATATTTTAATTGGCTCATCTTTTCTCCTTATAGCTTGTTGGTCATTGAGATTTCAATCAGTTTTTGAATCTCAGATAAATTTTTAGATTTTGGTACATTGTCCACCCATGGAAGGGCATCATCCCAGTGGATTTTCCCTGCTTTAATCATCTTTATGGCTGTTTTCATATGCTTGTACATACCCAAGTACCCCTCAGAATAGACCACAATATCGGCTTCATCAAGGAATCCATGTTTTTTGATTGAACGTACAAAACCTTCGGCATGTCTAGTGGCAATATTGCTTCTTGCTACTTTTTTCTCGAACTGTAGGTTATGAAGTTTGGTAATTTTTTCGATTGGGTTAATCTCTTTTGGACACGCTTCTGCACACTCAAAACATTTCACACAATCCCAAACACCTTGACCCATTTCCGAGGTAAGTTCCAATCGCTCGATTCCTGCACTGTCTCGGGTATCTACGGTAAATCGGTACGCAGCCACAAAAGCAGCAGGACCAAAGAAGGCTTCATTTACCTCAAGAGCAGGGCAAGAGTAGTGACAAGCACCACACTGAATACACAAATCAGAGTCTAAAAAGTTATTAAACTCTGCAATGCTCTGTTTGGTCTCATGCTCTGGATGTGGCTCAACATCGGTTACAACATAAGGCTTAACAGCTGAGTGCTTCTCCCAAAAGTCCCCTTTGTCAATAATCATATCTTTAACGGCTCTTTTTTTACTCTGTGGCTCTAAAGTAATGTCATTATTAAAGAGGTCAAGAAGCTCTATGGCATTTTGTTTACAAGCAAGAACGGCTTTTCCATTGACTTTAATGGCACAGGCTCCACAGATACCATGTCGGCAAGAGCGACGGTATGAAAATGAACCATCATGTTCCCATTTGATTCGGTTCATAAGGTCAAGAACCAACTCATCTTGCCCCACTTCCATTTCGTACTCTTTGGTATAGGGGAGATAATCTGTTTCGATATTAAATCTAAACGCCTTTATAGTTACTTTTCTAGTTTTACTATTCTCTGTTTTTTGCATCATGACCTCCTTAATATGTTCTTTCTTTAGGCTCAAATTTACCAAGCACCACCTCACCCCACTCCGAGGTAATATTAAACGCTTTATCCATATAAGCATAGGTATGTTTTAAGAACTTCTTATCATCTCTAGTTGGGAAATCTTCACGGAAGTGACCACCACGACTCTCTTCACGGTTCAACGCTCCATCAACAATAAACTTTGAAAACTCTAACATGTGACCCAGCTCAAGGGCTTCTTGTAAGTCGGTATTGAATATTTTTGATTTATCATCAATTCTAATACTGTCAAATCGAACCAACAGAGAATCAATCAAAGCAATCTGCTCATCAAGAGACTCTTTGCTTCTAAATACACCAGCATTTTTGGTCATACCAATCTGAAGCTCTTCTCTAAGGGCAGAAACTCTCTCTATACCATTAGATGTCTTTAGCTTTTTCATCTCTTCTAGCATGGTATCTGCATCAGCAACTTTAGCAGGACGTAGCTCAATACCTTCATCAAGTGCTTTTATCATATTTTCACCTGCATGACGACCAAATAAGAGTGCTTCAAGCACTGAGTTTGCTCCCAATCTGTTGGCTCCATGAACGGATACACAAGAACACTCACCAGCTGCGTAGAAACCTTCTACCATCTCGGTTGGAGACTTACGTACTTGACAGTTAATATTGGTAGGAATCCCCCCCATAGAGTAGTGTGCTGTTGCTGAGATATGAATAGGCTCTTTAAGCATGTCTTGCCCTTGGAATGCAATGGCAAGTTCACGTAACTCTGGAAGTTTTGTTAAAATAATTTGTGGGTCAAGGTGTGTTAAGTCAATATTTACCGACTGACCATCTTTACCAACACCTTTTCCTTGACGTACCTCTTCCATAATGGCTCGGCTTACAACATCACGAGAAGCCAACTCCATAGCATTGGGTGCATACTTGGTCATAAAACGTTCACCCTCAGAGTTAAAGAGTCGTCCACCTTCACCACGAGCAGCTTCAGAGATAAGTACACCTGAACCACCAAGACCACTTGGATGAAACTGTACAAATTCCATATCTTCTAATGGAAGACCATGACGAGCTACAATAGAGAGGGAATCTCCTGTATTTGCATGAGCATTTGAATTAAATCTGTACGCTCTACCATGTCCACCTGTGGCAAACATGGTTACTTTTGCATTAAAAATTGCAGGTTCAGAGTTTTTAATGTCATAGGCTACAATACCTGAAACTTTACCATCTTTATAAATAAGGTCTGAACAGTACCACTCGTCAAATACTTCAATTCCTGCTCTGTCTGCTTGTTCATAAATGGTTTGAAGAAGTGTCAACCCTGTTCTATCTTTTGCATAACAAGCTCTTGGCTTACTTTGACCACCAAAGGGTCTTATTGCAATGTCTCCCTCTTCGTCACGTGAGAAGACAGCCCCCATTCTTTCAGCCCAACGAATGGTCTCTGGTGCTTTGCTACACATAAGCTCAACACAATCTTGGTCAGCCAAATAGTCAGAACCTTTAACCGTATCAAACTCATGAAGTTCTGTAGAGTCATCTTTTCCTAGTGCTGCGTTAATCCCCCCTTGTGCTGCCCCTGAGTGGCTTCTTAGTGGGTGAAGTTTTGTAATAACTGCCGTTTTTTTTCCTGCTTCTGTTAGCTCTTTGGCGGCAGCTAAACCTGCCAAACCTGCTCCAACAATTACAGCGTCATATTCGTAGATTTTAACATCCATACTGCCATATCCTTCAAATTATAGAATTTGTATAGATTATATCTTAAGCGATTGTTGTGTAGGATTAATGGTGTAATATAGTTAAAGATCTAACAAATTATGTTACAATTTTTCCACAATAAATAGGATAAGAAATTGAATAAAGAAGATTACCTGATAAATAAATTAAGTTCACCTTATATCGGTGATGATGGTGCCATCGTGGGCGATAAAATCTACAGTATGGATGCCTTTTTTGAGGGGGTTCACTTTAAACGGGAGTGGATGACTCTTAGCCAAATTGCACGAAAAGCGATGTTGATTAACCTCTCGGATGCCATTGCCATGAGTGCCAAACCCCTGTATGCTTTGGTAACACTCTCTTTGCCCTCTACTATTAGTACCACGGATATTGATGAGATAATCAGTGCCATTCAACAGACAGCCCAACAGTTTGGTTGTGAAATTATAGGGGGGGACACCATTGCAGGGGAGCGTTTAGATTTTAGCATTACAATTATTTCAGAATCAAAAAATCCACTAACAAGAAAAGGTCTAAAAGAGGGTGACCTATTGGCTTTTACTGGTATTTTGGGCGAAAGTAAATGCGATTTAAATCGACTCTTTAAAGGGGAAAAAGTAGCCGATAACTCTAAATTTATAGAGCCTGTTTTACGACAAGAGTTTATAGAAAAAGCACGACCCTATTTAGAAGTGGGCATGGATATATCTGATGGTCTATTTTGTGACACCAATAAACTTTTAGATTATAATAAAATAGGGTTTAATCTGTTAATAGATATATCCGATGAGGTAGGGGAGAGTGGAGAGGAGTATGAGATGTTGATTGGGTTTAAAAAAGAGCATCGAGATAGCATCTGCCAAATTGCCAAAACAATGAACTTAGAATTGACTATTTTTGCTAAAATCAGTCCCAATGATAAGAGATTTTTATGTGAAAATCATCACTTTTAGGAGGTTTCGTGCTTACTATAGATACCTTTATAGAAAAATCATTAAAATATCCAAAGAGCTATTTTCGTTACCTTTTAGAGTCGATTATTGATGAACAGATAACCGATATTAGAGATGAGCTTAAATCCCCTTTGATGGGGGAGTTTAATCCTGAACTTTTAGTAGAAGAGATAAATTTTACTTCAAAAGAGAATCAACAAAAAAAGTTGAAAGTGCTGTTTGACCAACTCAATACCGAAAGATATAGGGTAAAAAAAGAGATTCAAAAGAATCAAGAATCACTTATTGAACTTTTAAAAATTATAGATTATTTAGAGCAGTTAAAAGTTAAATTCTTTATTTTATATAAAAGTAATAAATTAATTAAAATTAAATTTTTTATTAATGAAATAGATGATAAAATGATTTTGCTTAAAAATTATAGCATTGCGTTGTCATTCAAGGGGGTAAATCTCTTGGAGATAGAAAGAATTTATAGAATAGAGATTAAAGGATATTAAATATGGGTTTATTAGAAATATTAACGGCATTGGGTATGTGGATGTATGCGATTGGTTTTGTACTGTTTATTATGGTACTGGGGCTTATTTTTGTTAAAATATATAAAAAAACCACCAAAGAAGAGGCATTTATACGAACAGGATTGGGGGGTGCTAAGGTTATTTTAGATGGAGGAAGCATTGTTTTACCCATGATTCATGACCGAACGGTTATTAACTTAAACACCCTAAAATTGGTGGTTGTACGAAGAAATGAGCAGTCGTTGATTACCTCGGATAAGCTTAAAGTTGATGTGATTGTAGAGTTTTTTGTTCGGGTTAAAAGGGATGTTGCCTCTATCTCTAGGGCTGCTTCGACATTGGGGTCTAAAACACTTCGTCCAGAAGATTTAAAATCGTTGATTGAGGGTAAATTAGTCGATTCATTGCGTTCTGTTGCTTCGCAGACCACGATGGAGTCTCTGCATGTAGAGCGTAAAGATTTTATACAAAAAGTCTCAAGCACTGTTGCAGAAGATTTAGATGCCAATGGATTAGAGCTAGAGTCGGTCTCGTTGACCTCACTTGACCAGACCAATATTAACTTTTTTAATGAAAATAACGCTTTTGATGCTCAAGGTTTACGAAAAATAGCCGAAATTACAGAAGCCAAACGAAAAGAGCGTGTGGATATTGAAGAGGATACACGGGTTCAGATAGAGCAGAAAAAGCTAGAAGCCCAAAAGAAGATATTAACCGTAAGAGAAGAGGAGGCATTTGCCAAAGCATCTCAAGAGTCCAACATTAGAATAGAGCGTTCTCAGCAGTCTAAAGAGGCAGAAGAGCAAGAGATTTTAAATGCTAAAGCCGTTTCGTTTGCCAACATACAAAAAGATAAAGAGATTCAAGAGCGAGAGATTCTTAAAAATAGAAAACTAGAGACCGATAGGATTCAAAAAGATGAAGCCCTTAAACTGGCAGAGCAAGATAAGAATATTAAAATTTCTGAAAAATCAAGTGCTGTTGCCCTTGCTGATGCCAAAGCCAACCTTGAAAAAGCCCGAGAGATAAAAACTAAAGAGGCAGTGACTACAGCCAAAGAGACGGAAATTGCTAACAGAGTTAAATTATTGGCACTCATTAAAGCGATGCAGAAAGCTGAAGAGGAAGCAGTTATGAAAAAAACCTTGGCACAAGCTGAAAAAGAGGCTGCTGAAGATAAAGCCGAAGCGATGAAAATTCAAGCCCATGGTCAAGCCGAATCAATCAAAATCAAAGCCGAAGCACAATATAAAGAGTATCAGGTTGAAGCAGAGGGAACAAAACGCATTAATGATGCGATGAATACCCTCTCTACGGAGCAGATAAAAAAAGAGATTCAGTTGGCAATGATAGAGAGGCTCCCCGCGATTATTGAGCAGATGATTAAACCTGCTAATAATATTGACAGCATTAAAATTGTTGATATGGGTGATGGAGGCAGAAATTTAATACAAAATGGCAAAGGGGGTACGATTAGTGGTGAGAAGGCTTCACTTCCTGAACAGATTACCAATGCAATGATGAACTACTCGGTGGGAAATGCCATGATTAATGACATGTTAAAAGAGTCAGGATTAAATGATACCCTCGGGGTGAGTGAGTTAAAAGATTTTTTAAAATCCAATGAAATTGGTAAAGTAGATAAAGGGACAGACCACAGCAATATTACCCCAAAAAGTGAGTAGCCCATGCCTTTTTTAGCACCTGAAATGTTACCCTACTCGGTAGCATTTATGATTTTTACACTTTTTGCTTTTTTAGAGTTAACCTCACTTATTTTAGGGTGGGGGTTATTTGATTTTTTAGATGATATTTTTTCAATTAATCATACCGATATTGAGCTAGAATCAACCACCTCATTGGGGAGTTTTTTTGGTTATATTAATCCCCAAAAAGTTCCTTTTTCTATGGTATTGGTCTCTTTTTTCTTTATTTTTGGTTTTACAGGAACACTTCTACAGAATATTTTGGGTCTATTACCCCTAATTATTACGCTACCCACTGTTTTTTTGGTTACGTTTATTCTGTTACGACACACCACCAATCTAATTGGAAAACTACTGCCTAAAGAGACGACAGAAGTGGTTTCAACCGATAGTTTTATTGGTAAAAAAGCCCTTATTTTAGATCCTATAGCAAAAAAAGATTTTCCTGCTCGTGCAAAAATAAAAGATATTTATGATGAGACTCACTACATTCGTGTAGAACCATTTGATAAAGCCGATATTTTTGTAGAGGGAGATGAGGTGATTGTTATAGAGAAGTCCAATTTAATATTCTTTGTCGAGAAGAGATTGGGGTTTTAAACCAGGGTGTTTTTCGACACCCTAGCTTCAATTTCTCCTCGACTCAACTCTATGGCTTTGTATATCGTCGTATTGGTCGAACGTGCATTTAGGTCAGAGATGACTAGAAAACGGGCATTAAAGAGTTTATCTTCTCTATGTAGATTTGCTTCTTTTCCATTGGAGAGCAGGTAAGTTCCACCATTGGTATGGCGTAGTTATGCTATTCTATCGGGGTAGTATAGTTTTTCCTGCTCCTAGTGGTGCTTGGAGGACTAGCTTTTGGTTGCTTTTTAGTTTCTGTTTTACTTCTGGTAGGATTTGGGTTATGGGGAGGGTTTGCATGGTGGGATTATAGTATAAAGGAGCTTTGTTATCTGAGTTTAGACAAAAGGGAGCTATACTTACACACAGCATATGTTCTCGGTCGAGAAGAGATTAAGATTTTGATATAATATCTTTAATAATATTCACCCAATTAGAACATCCAAAAGGAAACATTATCAAATCATTTGAAAAACTAAATCTACACCCCCATATTTTAAAAGCCATTGCCGACGAAAAATATCAACAAGCAACAGCCATACAGACCAAAGTTATCCCCCTAGCACTTAAGGGTACGGACATTCTTGGTGCATCTAAATCAGGTACAGGAAAAACAGCATCTTATGTGTTACCACTACTTAATAAACTACAAAAAGTAATTAAAGATGACAATAAGGTATTAAGAGCCTTGATTATTGTTCCAACGATTGAGCTTTGTGATCAAGTTTCACGAGTTATTACCTCATTTAGTAAATATATGGATATTGGGACAGTTAAGATTCAAGGTGGATCACATAAAAGTGCTCAACTTGAACGACTATCACATGGAGCCGATATTGTGGTGGCAACGCCTGGGCGACTGCAAGATTTTATTCGAGATAGAAAAATCAATCTCTCTCATATCAATACGGTTATCTTAGATGAAGCCGATACCATGCTTGACCTTGGTTTTTTAGCTGAAATTAAAACCATACTTAAAGAGTGTAAACAGCCAAGACAGACAATGCTCTTTTCTGCTACCATCTCTCAAAATATTAAAAAATTGGGCAAAGAGTTTTTACGTGAACCTGCTATTGTAGAAGTGAGTACCCGACGAGATGTGGTTAATATCATCAATCATAAATCCTATAAAGTTGATAAAAAAAGAAAAGATGAATTGGTATTTCAAATTTGTCAAGATATGCCCAATGAGCAGGTTTTACTTTTTGCCAGTACCAAAGATTCTGCAAATAAAATCTACGCCTATTTACAAACTAAAAAGATACGTGTATCCATTATTCATGGGGACATTAAACGAAGTGCTAGAGCCAAGTCTTTGGGGTTACTTAAAAGTGGTAAGATACAAATTTTGGTAGCCACCAACATCGCTGCACGGGGTATTGATATTAAAGAACTACCTATTGTCATGAACTATGACATACCTAAAACTACCGATGAGTTTACCCACCGAGTCGGCAGAACAGGACGAGCCAATAATAAAGGGTTGGTTATTTCACTTTTGACCATTCGAGACTATAACAGCTTCTCAAAAATAGAGAGAGATCTACGTATTAATATCAAAAGAGAGGTTTACCAAGGGTTTGAACTCACCGATACCCAACCACGTCAAAGACAACCACAAAAGAAATCACTTCGTGAGAAAAAAGGGTATATTGATTATGATAAACGTAGAAAATATACCTATATGGCAAATAAAAAGAAGCAAGAAGAGAAAAAGAAAAAAACTAAATAATAATAATTATCCTTTAAGTTTAGAAGGGCTATACTTCTCAAAGGATAATTATTATCCTATATTTAAACTTAAAGGTTAAAGCCATCATGGTAATCACACTTGAGCTTAATATCTTTGAACTTTTTCTCATCACTTTATATAATATTATAATATATTTAAAAGTAAATTTTAGTTATAAGAAATTAGAGAGAGAAAAATCTATCTCTACTCAAAAATTTCCATCAACTCCTCTTTATCAATCTTATGTTTCCCTCCTCGATATAGGTTCTCTTCTAGTCGATTAAGGGCATGGGCAATAACTGGGTTCTTTTTGGCATAAGGGAGTAGAATGTCAAATAAATCTCGGTCATTTTTTGCTTTTTTAATCGCTTTGACTTTGTCGTGTTCTTGTTTACTTACTCGATTTTTTAAGCGATAGAATGCATAAGTGACTCCTACCCCTAAGAGTAACCCCATAAGTAAAAATAGATACTTTATGTAGGCATTTTCTTTTTCAATAATTATTTTAACTTTGCCTTTTTCTTGTGGTTCTTGGGCTTGAATAATGGTGGTGGGACTAACCTCGATAGATGAAGCTTTAGCCACTCCTTGTACACCACCGATAACATTAATATCTATAGCCTTGGTTTGTATGGTTTTAACCTGCTTGGTTGCTTTGTCAAAATACTCTAGTGTTAAAGAGGGAATGGTAAAGTTTTGGTCACCTATCATGGCTATTTTTTGGATGAATTCACCTTGATGAATATTGTGTACCAATTTTGATGATATTTGGGGCTCGTCAGCATAGATAATGGTGTTGTTAATTCTTATATCAAACTTTTTTATATCATCAATATTTCCTTCACCCTTAATACTTATGGTTAAATTTACGGGTCTATTGGCTTTGACTTCTTGTTTGTCTATATGGGCTTCTATTTGATAATTTCCATAAAGCTCTAAGCCATTAGGCAGAGGGTTAACCTGTAGGCTTGGCTCATTTGAAAAGACCTTTTGCCAACTAAGTTGTCGGGTTAATGAAGCAAAAAAGGGGTCATTAAAGAAGGGGTCGTTGCCTCTTCTTCTGTTCACACTTTTCCCCACCAGTGCTTCGATAGCAGGAATGGTAAATGCTCCTGACTTTTGGGGAAAAATTAGATAATGAATCTTCTGAAAAACATAATCCCCCTCTCGACCCTCTTCGACTTTTTCTATTTTTTTTACCCAAAAATTTTCAAGTTCTGGCTCTCCTAATTGGAGTTTTTCGGCACGGGCATTAATTTTTCGTTTAAAGGTGATGGTTAAATCAACCCCTTCTCCTACATAGGCTTCTTGTTTATCAAGGCTCATCTCTAATACAAAATCAGCACCATCTTGACTGGCTTTTGGTTTTACTACCGAGACCTCTATGGTTTTGGTCTGATAGGATTTTCCATCAGCCATTACACTGAAAGAGGGGATGGTTAACGAAATCTCAGGTCTAAAACTGTAGGTTTTTGAGGTGGTTCGGGTTATATCACCATTAATGATATTAGTAGATTGAGAAGAGGATGTTCCTATAATATAATTCTCCTCTATTTCGTCTATTTGGGGGAAGGTTATATCTTGTCCATCGGCAGTAATAATAAAATTAACCGTATCCCCTTTATAAATGCTGGGTGAACTGACCGATACTTTGACCTCTGCAATACTGTTTATGGTTAAAAAAAGTATTAAAAATATTTTACCAAGGGTTTGTTTCATTCTGTTTGTCTCCTTTATTTAGTGGTATCATCAAGGTATTAATCCCTCGTTGGTTGAGCATTTTTTGCCATTTCCGCTCTTCCATATTGCTTATTGGGGGTTGGGTTTGATTTTGTTCATCCATCTTGGTATCTTCTTTTTTAGCCTCTTCCTCTTTACTTTTATTGTCTTTTTCTGATTTTTTATCCTCTTTCTGTTTATCT
>DCAF01000026.1:28564-31849 GCA_002311915.1 Sulfurovum sp. UBA1140
TTTCTTGTTTGTTTTTATCCTCTTGCTCTTTTTTCTTTTTTAGAAGTTTAAGATTAAATTTGGTATCTTTGTTATCTTCTATTTTTAGAGCCTCTTCATAGGATTTTATTGCCTCATCTACTTTTTTCAATTGGGCATAGGTATTTCCTATATTATGTAACTTTTTAAAAGACAACTTCTCTTCTGTAATCTCTTGATACTTCTCTAACGCTTCTTGATATTTTTTTTGGCGATAGAGGCTGTCTGCTTGGTTAAAGGTAGCCTCATCACCCTCTACTTTTTGATAAAGCTTCTCTGCCTCTTCATACTTTTCGTTTTTGTACGCCTCTTTGGCACTCTTTAAATAAGAAAAGTCCAAGAGTGAAGCATCTGCCAATAGGGTTAAAAGAGTGCTTATTAACAATATTCTCATTGCTGTTTTCTCCTTGGTAATGAAAATAGTGATAGAAAAAAAAGCAGAATTGCCAATGCTAAGGGGTAATAAAATAGCTCTTTTCTATCTTTAATGGTCGAAATCTCTTCGTTATCTGCTTTATATCGACTTCTAATGGTATCGGTAAGCAGTTTGAGGTCCTCTTTTGCCAGTGAATATTTCATATAGGCTCCACCACTCTGTAGTGCCAACTCTTTAATATAGTCGGTTCTTTTGACAATCACAATATTCCCTTTTTTATCTTTGAGTACACCCTGCTCATCTTTAATGACACCACCTTTTTCGGTTCCTATATTATAGATATAAACAGCAATATTATATTTTTTGGCATAGGTTATCTCTTTGCTAAAATCATCTTGGTCACCACCATCGGTAAAAAGGAGTAGAATTTTCTTTTTCTCTTCTCCAAAAAGACCATTTGCTGATTCTAATGTGGCAAACACATCTGTCCCCTTTAGGCTCAAATGGTCAAGGTTTAAATTTTTACCTAAAAACTTTAATGAGTGAAAATCTTGTGTTAACGGCGAGATTAAAAATGTTTGTGAACTAAAACCAATTAGTGCTATTTTTGTATTTTTAAAAAAATCTAATGAATCAAAAAATTTCTTTTTAGCAAACTCAAATCGGCTGGGGTAGACATCATTTGCAAACATAGATTTTGACATATCAATGGCAGTAACCACATTAATAAAACTTGATTTCACCTTGATTTCACCACTGCTTATTTGTGGTCGAGCCAGTGCTACAACAATGAGTGCCAGTGAAACAAGCAGAAAAATATTACGTATTTTTTTAGGCAACACTCTATTGGGTAACTGTATTTTTTTGAGTACCTTTTTAGAAAAAACCGTACCCAATTCGGAACTTTTACTATTGATTAGATAGATAAGTGGTAAAAGTAAAAGAAGAAGCCATAAAAACTCTATAGTATTAAAAATTATCATCTTTTATTCCTTGTTTCCCACATAAAAATAGACCATTAAAAAGAGCCATGTAAATATTAATAGATATTGAAAATAATAAGTTCTCTTCACATATTTATCTGCTTTAATTTCACTCTTTTCTAGTTGGTTGATGGTGGCATAAATCTCTTGCAGTTTTTCGACACTGTTACCCATAAAATATTGACCCCCTGTCTCTTTGGCAATCTGTTGAAGTACAGTAGGGTTAAAACTACTGCTTCGTCCCACGCCTATGGTATAAACTTTAATATCATACTTCTTAGCTGTTTTTATTGCCACGGCTAAGGGAATGGTATTGGCATTGTCCATACCATCGGTGAGTAAAATGGCTATTTTTTCTTTAGATTTACTCGTTTTAAATAGGTTAGAACTTAAGAAGAGTGCTTCATAAAGAGCCGTTCTCTGTTTTCCTGCAACTCCCACCTCTAGCCTACTTAAGAGCCGTTGAATACTTTTTTTATCATAAGTTAAAGGGACTGCCACATAGGCGAAATCAGCAAAAATACTCAATGCCAACTTGTCATGTTTTCGTTGGTCAATAAAATCACCAACTATCTCTTTAACAATTTCAAACTTATTATACTCTTGCATTGAACCACTGGCATCTAAAATCAGAGATATTTCATACCCCTTATCGTTTTTTACTACAATATCATCCTCTTTAACAGGACTTGCCATGGCAGTGACCAATGAAATAACAATCAAAACTTTAAGTGTGTTCAGAAACCATCGATTCTTTTTAGATGCCTTTTGAAGCATTGCCATATTGGGAAAATAGATTGACACCCCTTTAGGCTTACACCATTTACTACAGATAAAAAAGAGGATAAACAGCAGAAATACCAATGGGTATTCAAAGGTAAAACTACTCATTTTAACCCCTTAATAAAGGTTTTAACTCTTTTAATTAATGTCTCATCAAGTGGGGGTATCTCTTTTTTGTATTTATAGGGTATTAATGCTTTTTCTATTGCATTAAACTCCTCACTATTTTTTTCATCTCTCCACAAAAAGCCCTCTTCACCAAAGCAGTACACCACCTCTTTAGCTTTACTGTAGTTTATCGCTTTTAGTTTCTGTAACGCCACTGCTTTGGGGCTTAATCGTTTTCGTCTACGTCTTCTATTCTTTATAAAATAGAGAAGTAAAAGTAGCAAGATTACAGTTAAAAAAATAAGCGCCATTAGCGTCTCAAAACTATATTCATGTACCTCTACAATATCTTTTATATCTCTTAGTTCTTCCATTGTACCTCTTGGTATTCTTTTAGAGCTATTATAGAAAAAAATTGCTAAAGGTAAGATGGTTTAGGATTATAAAGTTGCAACTTTTTTGTTATCTATCGTGTTAATGTTGTAGATTTTTTTAACAAATTATAATGTAAATTGTGTTTTTTGTGCCAATTTAACCTTCTATATACACATAAATAGGTAATATAGGAACTTATACTTACTAATAAATAGTAAAAATAGGAATTTATACGACGCTTTCAGAGACTTTTAATGTCAGTGTGAAGAGCATCAAAGAGTATATTAACTATTTTGAAGATGTCTTTTTAATGCAACGAATAGATAAGTTTCATACCAAACCAAAAGAGAAGATAAAGTCCAGTAAAAAGCTTTATGTTTTGGATAATGGTTTTTTAACCATTGCTCCAAAACACTCTAAAAATATGGGTGCATTGTTAGAAAACTTGGTTTTTAATAGTTTGTATCAAAAGAATAGAGAACTCACTTATCTAAAAGAGACTTATGAAGTTGACTTTTATTCTGAAGGAGATCTCTATCAAGTAGCTTATGATATAAGTGAGCTAAAGACTCGCAAACGAGAGTTGAATGCTTTTAACTATTTTAAGAGAGGTATAAATAGTTGTTGCCTTTTGATTACGAA
>DCAF01000026.1:31888-33988 GCA_002311915.1 Sulfurovum sp. UBA1140
GAAGTGGAAATTTTGAGTTTGGATAAGTTTTTGTTAAAAGATTAAGACAAATACTTATACCAAAAACTCACCCCTTCACAATCTCAGATAACCGAATATAAATATCTTCATCGGTGTAAATTTTTCCAAAGGTAATTTGATGCTGTAAAAAGTGTTCTTTTAGCTGTTGATCATGTTCAATAATTAGTTTTTGATACGCTTTGGCTACTTTTTTATTCATGGTAATCTCTCCAGAGTTTAGGGTGTTGGGGTCAAAAAGTTCAAATTCACCGTTCATTAGGGGGTACTCTTCTAGTCGGTCGCGTACGATAATGGCGTAAACCTCATTCTTATGGGCAATTTCACTTAAATCAATATCACCATAAAAATCACCCACCATAAATATAAGTGATTTTTGTTTGACCACGCTGTTAATAAAATCACAAAAGGCTTGGTAGTTGACCTCTCTACCTAGACAATCTATGGTGGTGGCGTGGTCTAAAATATCATAAACTATTGATTCACTTTTGGTGGGTTCAAAAAACTTTACTGTTTTTTGGTCAAAAAATAGGCTTTGAAGTCGATTGCTGTTTTTAAGTGCCGAAAAAGAGAGCAGTGCTAAGATTTCTGCCACCACCTCTTGTTTGAGTTTTACTGAACCAAAATGGAAACTTCCACTAAGCATAAATGCTATTACGATGTTAAGCTCTCGCTCTTCGTTAAAAATATTGGTCTTTAGTCCGTTACCTTTAGCAGTGGCTTTCCAGTTGATTTTACGAATATCATCGCTGTGGTCATAGTCTCTAATCTCTCTAAAATCAAGCCCATCACCTTTAAATGTAGTCATGTGATTGCCTAAATTGCCACTAAAGACATCTTTTTTAGCACGAAGAAGTATCTCTTTTGCTACCTGTTGCATGTAGTTTCCTTAGGGCACTTTGATGTTTTCAAGAATTTTCTGAATCACACTGTCGGTGGTAATATTGTTGGCTTGTGCTTTGTAGTTTAAGAGTATTCGATGTCGTAAAACACTGTTGGCAATGTACCCAATATCAAGTGGGGTGACAAAATCATTACCACGAATTAGGGCAATGGCACAACTGGCTTTATAGAGGTCAATCGAGGCTCTTGGACTGGCTCCAAAACTAATGTAGTCGGCTATCTCATCAACTCCATACTCTTTTGGAAATCGGGTGGCAAAAACAATTTTGGTCATATATTTTTTAATCGCTTCATCGATATGGACTTTTTTAAACGCCTCTTTAATTTGGGCTAAATCTTCAAAGGAAGCGACTTGATTGATGGTTTCAAAACCATGAATGGCAACACGGTTGACAATCTCTATCTCCTCTTCGATGGTATTGTAGCCTACCAATACTTTAAGCATAAATCTATCAAGTTGGGCTTCGGGTAGACGATAGGTTCCCTCTTGTTCAACGGGGTTTTCAGTTGCCATCACCAAAAATGGTTCATCAATTTTAAAGCTACTGTCACCAATGGTTACCTGTCGCTCTTGCATCACCTCTAAGAGTGCTGATTGTACTTTAGCAGGGGCTCTGTTAATCTCATCGGCTAAGAGTAAATTGGTAAAAATGGGTCCTCGTTTAATAGAAAATTCACCATTTTTAGGGTTGTAAATTTCGGTACCTGTTACATCACTAGGCAGTAAATCAGGGGTAAATTGAATCCGTTTAAAGTTAACTCCTAATGATTTGGCAATGGCATTAATGGCAGTTGTTTTTGCCAATCCTGGAACACCTTCGACCAGAATATGCCCATTGGCAATCAATCCAACCAACAACGAATCAATGAGTTCCTCTTGACCTACTATAATTTTTTTTATCTCTTGTTTTATATCGTTTATTTTATTCATGCTATTATTATAAAGTTTTTTTGATTAATGGGTGGTTAATTAATTATAATCTAAAGCTGTTATAATATGTAGACAAAATTACAAAAATAAGGATAAATCAATGAAGAAGATTTTATTAATACTCTTGGTCGTTAGCCTCTCTTTAGTGAATGCCATGAGTAAAAAAATAGATGGTGAAAGTGTTGATGATTGGGAGTACAACACCACCATGGTTATGCAAGAGGATGGTGGTCGTTCTGTAATGCAGA
>DCAF01000026.1:34026-37244 GCA_002311915.1 Sulfurovum sp. UBA1140
CTGTAATGCAGAGCAGAAGCATGAGTTCAGCGATGATTGCAGCACCCAAGTCTTATCAAAGTAAAAAAATAGGAATGGCTGTGGGTGGTGCGAAAGATACCAACAATTTTAAAGCCAATATCGACAATGGATTTTTACCAAAACTTGATTCTATCACCTATGAAGGGCAATTTTATAACCATTTTTTTGATACAGGTTTAGGTGAACAAGAGTGTAAAGAGCTGTTTTGCCCAAGCTACTCTACTGCTAAACGCATGAACAATTTTTCTAAAGAGCAAGAATTTTTTCTATCGGTAGGGTTAAATTCTGGTATTAAGGAGAAGGATTTTAAACGTAAAAAACTTAATTTGGTGGTGGTGTTGGATATTTCGGGTTCGATGAGTGGAAATTTTAACAGTTACTACTATGATAAGAGTGGAACCAAAATAGAAAATGAAGAGAAAGCTAAGAAAAAGAAGATGACCATTGCCAATGAGTCGATTGTTGCGATGCTCTCTCATCTTAAAGATGATGACAGGGTAGGAATTGCACTTTTTGACCACAATGCGTATAAAGCAAAACCTTTAAGATTGGTTGCCAATACCGATAAAGAAGCAATTAGAAAACATATTTTAGAACTCAAAGAGAAGGGTGGTACCAATTGGAGTGCAGGGTATGCCGAGGGGATGAAACTTTTTGATGAGGTTCCGTTAAGCTCTGAGTACGAGAACCGTATTATCTTTTTGACCGATGCGATGCCCAATAGTGGTGAGCTTAAAAAAAATAAACTCTTTGGCATGGCAAAAAAGGCAAGTAAAAAAGGGATTCATACCACATTTATTGGTATAGGTGTTGACTTTAACAATGATTTGGTTGAGTATGTCTCTAAAACAAAAGGTGCCAACTACTTTTCAGTACACTCTTCAAAGATGTTTAAAAAACTACTTGATAAAGAGTTTGATTATATGGTTACCCCATTGGTCTATGACCTAGAGTTAAAGCTTGATAGCAAAGTCTATACCATCGAAGCAGTTTACGGTTCACCTGAAGCAAAAATGGCAACGGGGCAGATTATGAAGGTTAATACCCTTTTCCCTTCAAGCAGTGATGGAGAGGCAACCAAAGGGGGAGTGATTCTACTTAAACTCAAAAAAACAGGAGATGGAAGTGATGATATTAAACTTCATGTTAGTTACACCGATGTGGATGGAAAATCATTTAAGAACAGTGGAAAGGTAGCCTTTAATAGTAAAAAAAGCAGTTATTATGAGAACTTAGGAATTCAAAAAGCCATTTTGGTGAGTGATTATGTCTCGGTCATGAAAAACTGGGTGATGGATGCACGAGCAGGATGTAATGATAATGTTCAATGGATTATGCAAGACCACGTTACCATTATGAAACGTACAATGGTTTTTCCTCCAAAACGTCCAATTTTTCCAACCATTAAAACATGGGAGAGAACCTCGTGTAAACTAAAAGTAAGTGAGGGGTATAAAAAACTTTTTCAAACGTTTAAAGAGCATTATGTTTATGGTATGAGACCATTAAACGATGAGAGTCTTAACAGAGAATTAAATATAATTGAGACACTTTTAGCTCAAAAAACAGAAGCTTTTGATACCAAATCAAAAAAAGATGATTGGCAGTTCGTTCAATAATGAACTACTCCTTAATGCTAAGTGTGGGTATCGGTGGTTTCATCGGTGCTATTTTACGATTTAGCCTCTCGGGTTGGGTTCAAAAACTGACCACCTCTTCTTTTCCTTTTGGGACACTTTTTGTTAATATCTTGGGCAGTTTTCTGATTGGTTTTCTTTTCCTCTATTTTCAACAGATTAATTTCTCTGCTATTCAAAAAGCACTTTTAATTACAGGTTTATTGGGTGCATTAACCACCTTCTCTACCTTCTCTTTAGAGACTCTTTTGTTAATACAACAAGAGTATTATGTTAAAGCTTTCTCAAATATTATACTCAATGTAATGTTGTCTATTGGTGCTACATTTATGGGGATGATGCTTTTTAAGAGAATATGACAAAGTTCAGCTATAATTCTCAAAAATTATCTCAAGGTCTTCACTCATGTCTAACCCAACCATTCTCCAACAATTTCGCTCTTTTTGCTACCAAAATAATGCCACCAACTTAGAGGTTGCTTTAGAGTATTTCTCTGTTTTTGGTGGTATGGGGTGGAGAGTTGATTTGATCAAACCTTTGGATAAACTCATAGAAGAGAAGGTGTTAAACAACTACCGTTATATTCATGGAGATACCACCAAAATTACGCAGAGCAAAGAGATTCATCATAAAGTTCTTTCTGCCCTTGCGACAGGTGACAGACGAGAACACTCTGCTTTTAAAAAAGCTCAAACAAACAAGGAGTCTGGGGAAGAGTCTGTAGATTTTATGATAAAAGAGGGGCTTCTCTCTAAAGATATATCGGTAGAGAAACCACTTAAAAATCATGAAAAAGTATCCATTAAACTTCTGTTCAATCAACCATTTATGCGTTTTTGGTTTGCTGTTATTTCGCCGTATTACAAGGGAATTAAAGCAGGAGAGTACAAAGAAGTCAAAGAGCGTTGGAATCAAATGAGAGGGGAGTTTACCAATCTTATTTATCAACAACTCTTTATGGAGCTTATTAAAAAAAGTTACAACGAATCAAACGAAGATCAAATTGTTAAAATAGGCTCATATTGGGATACAGAAGTAGAGATAGACCTTTTGGCTAAAACTGCCTCAGGAAAAATGATAGCAGGAGCATGTAAGTTTTCTAAAGCAAAAGCCAATAAAAGTGAGCTTTCAAAACTAAAAGAGAAGTGCCAACAAGCAGAACTTGAAGTAGAAAGTTATGTGATTTTCTCTAAAAATAAATTCTCTACAGAACTTAAAAAAGAGAAAGGGGAGCAGTTACAACTTTTCTCTTTGAAGAGTTTGGGACATCTGCTGTTTGAGCTTAGTAAAGATGATCTATTGGTTCATACGAATAAGAAGTATTAAGATGCTCTTTTTAAACCTAAATCTCTCAAAACCCCTACAACAGCTACTTCAAACCAATAACTATAAAAAGCCAACCCCCATACAAGAGCAGGTTATTCCTCTGGTCTTAGAGAAGCAGGACATTATGGCACAAGCCCAAACGGGTTCGGGGAAGAGTGCCTCTTTTGTGTTGCCTATTTTAGAGATCTTAGTCAAGATGACCGTAACTATACCATACGCGAATTTAAAGCCAAA
>DCAF01000026.1:37267-95924 GCA_002311915.1 Sulfurovum sp. UBA1140
ATAGGACGAACAGGACGAGCAGGAGCATCGGGTGTGGCTGTGAGTTTTATTGGGCATGAGGAACAAGCACATTTTAAACTTATTGAGAAACGAAGTCAAATTAAGCTTGAACGAGAGCAGATAAAGGGTTAGCACCGATTAAGGGAAAAAAGAAGAGTAAAAAGGACAAGCTTAGAGCGCTTAAGGCAAAAGAAAACTCGTAGGTCGGGATCTCCTCTTCCCGACATTTGTATATTAACGTTTAGACTGATTATAAAGTGGCATTATCTTAGGAATGAGCTTTCTAATGGTTGCTATGCGATTGGCAGGTGCAGGGTGTGTCGAGAGATACTCTGGTGGAGTCTTGCCATCTTTGGAAAATTTCTCCCAAAAGCTAAGTGCAGAGTTTGGATTGTATCCTGCTTTTGCTGCGAGTACCAACCCGATATGGTCTGCTTCGTACTCTTGTGTTCGTGAGTGAGGCAATGCTAATCCTAGTTGAGTACCAATACCAAATGACTGCATGACCATTGCTGTATTTTGTGGATTTCCTTGACCGACCATAACGGCTTGAATTATTTGCCCCCCTGCTTGGGTGAGTTGACCACGACTCATACGCTCTGCTCCATGTCGTGCCAAGGCGTGACCAATCTCATGACCCATAACGGCTGCTAACTCATCATCGTTGGCAATATATTTAAAGAGTCCTGTATAAACAAATACTTTTCCCCCTGGTAGACAGAAGGCATTTGCCTCTTTATCGTTGTCTATCACATAAAATTCCCATTTAAAATTGGATTGCCCAGTAACATTGGCAATACGTTGACCAATACGTTTAACCATGGCATTTTTTTGAGCATCACGACTGACTCGCTCTTTTGCCAATACCTGTTTGGCACTCTGTAACCCCAATGCCATCTCTTGCTGAGAGTTAATCATAATCAATTGACTACGTCCCGTAATTGGGGCTTTAGTACATCCTATGAATAAAAGTGCTAAAATAGCACCCAGTGTTATCTTTCGTATGATTTTCATTTGAATCCTTTGTTTCATGAGTAAAATATTATACCGAAGATAGTTAAAAAAATAGAAGAGAGTTAAATATGTTTAATATTGTATTAGTAGAACCACAAATCCCACCTAACACAGGCACCATCGGGCGACTCTGTGTAAATCTTGGAGCCACCCTTCATCTAATAAAACCACTGGGATTTGATATTGATGATAAAGCTGTTAAAAGAGCAGGATTGGACTATTGGAAAGATTTAGATTTGGTAGTATGGGAGAGTTTTGATGTCTTTTTAGAGGCACACCCTATTGACCATAACACCCACCTTGCCACTACCAAAACCGATAGGCTCTATTTTAATGCCACCTTTAATAAGGGTGACTATATCCTTTTTGGTTCCGAGACCAAAGGGATTAAAGAGCAGGTATTATTAGAAAACAGAGAGCGTTGTATTACCATCCCCATGGGTGGAACGGGCAGAAGCCTTAACCTTGGGGTTAGTGCAGGTATTGTAACTTATGAGGCGTTGCGACAAAATTATGAGGGGTTTAACAAGATAACGATTAAAAATAAATTAGAGGAGCAGTCATGAGTTTTGGAGATATATTTTATGTTTTTGCCATTGTACTGTTTTCGTTTATGACCTTTACCATTATACGTGGAAATTTTTTACGCAAGTTTGATAACGAAGGGAATCGTTTAGATTTGAAAGATAAAGAGAAGGAAGAGGAGAAGGATAAAAAGGACTAGAACTCCTTTTTAAGTAAAAAACTTTTTAAATGCTTCAAGAAAAATAGAGATAATTCCTTTGGGCTTAATAAGTTCTGCAATAAAATCATGATAGGTGATTTGATGCTCTTCTAAAAAGCCCTCTAGGTAGGCGATGGATTGTTCCATACCGTGTTTTTTCTCAATTGCCAACATGGTGGCGTAAAGCTCTTCGGCTGCTTCGATAACATGATCAGGAGCTGCCCGTCTGAATGCTGTTAATGCCACAATATCACCCTGAGGGTTAAATTTAGGCTCTAAGTCGGCAATAACCCAGTAGTATTTTCCATTTTTTGCCAAGTTCTTAATCACACCTGATATGGGTCTGCCCGATAAGAGGGTTTTCCAAACCAAGTAAAAAACAGCTTGTGGCATATCTGGGTGTCGTAAAATATTGTGTGGAGCACCTATAATTTCTTCTTCGCTGTACCCTGACACATCCGAGAAATTTTTATTGATAAAAACAATATTCCCCCTGAGATCAGTTTTACTAACAATAAATTTCTTTTTGCTAAACTTTATCTCTTCATCAAGAACAATTGGTCTATATATTGTCATCATGTGTAATCCTCGCTTTCTTGTATTAAATTTTAACTAAAAATATTAAATAATATATGAAAAATAATTAAAAAGAGTTCTTTTTCTCTATTTTTATGATAAAAAACGGCTATTTCCGTTTTTTACCAGCAATCATTAATCGAAGTGCATTTAATTTAATAAACCCTTCGGCATCAGATTGGTCATAAACTTCATCTTCTTCAAAAGTAGAATGCTCTTCAGAGAAGAGAGATTTAACCGATTCACGACCCACAACCATAACGTTACCTTTGTAAAGCTTTAGTCTAACAGTTCCCTCAACATGCTCTTGGGTTTTATCAATGGCTACTTGAAGCATTTCACGTTCAGGTGACCACCAGTAACCGTTATAAATAAGTTTGGCATATCGTGGCATAAGCTCATCTTTAAGATGGCTAGCTTCACGGTCTAGGGTAATGGATTCTATGGCTCTGTGGGCTTTGAGCATAATGGTTCCACCTGGGGTTTCGTAACATCCTCGGGCTTTCATTCCTACATATCGGTTTTCGACAATATCAATTCGACCAATACCATGTTTGTTTCCATACTGGTTAAGTGTTTCAAGAATGGTGGCAGGAGACATCTCTTCACCGTTAATTCCTATCGGGTCACCATTTTTATACTCAATGCTAATATACTCTGCCTTATCAGGAGCATTCTCTGGGCTTACTGTCCATAACCACATATCCTCTTCTGGCTCTTTGCTTGGGTCTTCAAGAATCAGACCTTCGTAAGAGATGTGAAGCAAGTTGGCATCCATAGAGTAGGGAGAGGCTTCTCCTTTTTTCTTTTCAATTTTAATATCATGCTCTTTCGCATAGGTTAATAGCTTTTCACGAGAGTTTAAGTCCCACTCTCTCCAAGGAGCAATCACTGCGATGTCTCCATTGAGTGCAAGGTAACCCAACTCAAATCGTACTTGGTCATTTCCTTTTCCTGTTGCTCCATGACTTACTGCATCGGCACCTGTTTGAGCCGCGATTTCAATCTGTTTTTTAGAGATAAGAGGACGTGCAATCGAAGTACCTAAAAGATACTCACCCTCATAAATGGTGTTGGCTCTAAACATTGGGAATACAAAATCTTTAACAAACTCCTCTTTTAGGTCTAAGATAAAAATATTTTCGGGTTTAATCCCCATATCTAACGCTTTCTTACGTGCAGGTTCAACCTCTTCACCTTGACCTAAGTCTGCAGTAAAGGTTATTACCTCACAGTTGTATTCATCTTGAAGCCATTTTAGAATAATACTGGTGTCTAACCCACCAGAGTATGCCAATACTGCTTTTTTTATTTCTCGTTTTGCCATCTTATGCCTTAATAAAATTTTGTGAATTTTATCATATCTTTGTTAATAGTTAAATTTGTTATGGGATTAACACGGTTTCAGTATTAAGTTTTAAAGAATCAAAATGCATTTTATTATTTTATAGAATAATACTTAAATATATTTTGGTATTTTAATAAAACAATGCTATAATTAATAAATTAACTTAGGTATTATAATGAGTATTAACTATTTCCTCCGAAAGTAAAATCTTCTAATTTCAAAAATATCAACAGAGTTTATCCGAACAGATTATATTGAGTATCTAAAAGAAGATGAAAAATTGGTAGGTATAATTGGACCTCGTGGTGTGGCTAAGACGACACTTCTTCTTCAGTTTTTAAAACAATCTTCAAAAAAATATCTCTATTTCTCTGCAGATGATGTGGTGTTTCAAGATTTACGGCTTTATGACAACTCAAAAAAAAATCTAATTCCCTTCAAAATTTCTATAAAACAAAAACTATATAAATATTGACAAATTTAAATTTTAAAGCTATGATTTCTTTTAAAAAAGTGAATCCCTAGAAATTCTATAGTTTTTTAGGTGTAGTCATTTATTAGTTTTGCAGGAAGTCTAGATTTTTCTTGTCGTATAATACCCCAAAATAAAGGAGATATAGATGGAAAACAATATTGCATTGATAGTGTTTAGTATTATTGGATTGATAATTTTTGCCAATATGGTAAAGATATTTTTAGATTCGTTCTCGAATAAAAAAAGATACAAAGAGATATATAGAGTTCGTGGAGAGATTACGGAGAAGGTTAGACCCTACCTTGGTTCGTTAGAGAAAAAGTTTAAAAATGATAAAAATGCAGAGAAATTTGGCGTATATGTTTATGAGCAGTTTAAAGATAAACTACAGAGTAAAAATGAAAAATTGATTGAAAAAGAGATTTGTAAATGTTGTAGTGCGTATGAAGGTGCTGATTGTAAAGAGGATTTTTGTTTGAAAGCGTCTGGGATTGCTTGTGATAAGAGGTAATGTTTAATTATGCAGAATAAAACAACCATAAAATGCTCTAATTGCCAAGCTCAGATTAATATTAATGAGATTTTGTATCATCAGCTTGAAGAGGAGTTACAGCAGAAAAATCTTGTAGAGCGTCAAGAGCTTGAAGCAGAGCATCAAAAACGAGAAGAGGCATTTAAAAAAGCGGGTAGAGAGCAACTTAAACTAGAGAAGCAGAAGCTTTATAATAAATTAAAAGAAGAGATACAAGAGGAGCAGAGCAACTCGATGACTCTGCTTAAAAAAGAGTTAAGAGAGAAGTCTGAACAGGTTAAAGAGTTACATGTTAGTCAAATAGAGATAGAGAGACTAAAACGAGAAAAAGATGAGGTGGAGTTTAAAGTTAAAGCCGAGGCCGAAATAACGATAACAGCTATTCTAAAAGAGGAAAAAGAGAAAATATCCAGAGCCTTTGAAGAGAAAAATGAGTTAAAGTTAAGAGAAAAAGATGAACAGCTTGAACAGATAAAACGCGACCTAGAGAGTGCCAATCGAAAAGCAGAACAGGGTTCAATGCAGGTTCAAGGAGAAGCGTTAGAGTTTGCTATTGAGTCTTGGCTTGAGTCTCAGTTTCCTTTTGATAGCATTGAAGCAGTTAAAAAAGGGGCTTTTGGGGCAGACTGTGTACAGATAGTTCATACCCGTGAGATACCCAACTGTGGTGTTATCTGTTACGAGAGTAAAAATACCAAAGCGTGGAGTGAGGGGTGGATAGGAAAGCTTAAGCAAGATATGCTTAAAGTTAATGCCGATATAGGGGTTCTAGTCACCTCTGTTTACCCCAAAGAGATGAAACGAATGGGGTTTATAGAGGGTATTTGGGTCTGTAGTTTAGAGGAGTTTAAAGGGAGTGTTTCTCTACTTCGTGCTTCGCTTATTCGTGCCGAACAGACTGCCCAAAAAGAGGAGAACCGAAGTGATAAGATGAGTCTTCTCTATAGCTACATGACAGGCAATGAGTTTTCGATGCAGATGAAAGCGATTGTTGATGGGTTTATAAAGATGCAAGAGGAGCTGGACAAAGAGAAGCGTTCACTTATGGCAACATGGAAACGACGACAGAAGATTATTGATGGGGTATTGGCAAACACCACCGAGATGGTGGGTGCGTTGCAGGGGATTGCAGGAAGTTCTGTCATTACCTCGATTGAGGCGTTAGAGTTGCCTTATGATGAAGATGATGATTTAACATAAGTTTTCAACTTCATACTCTAAACTTCCCTGTTTTTTGCTTTGAAACTCTTCGATTATCTCTAAATTGGCATTGAGTGCTTTCTCTTTGACCTCTGACCATATGGCTCTGGTTGAGATTTTTCGGCTGTGATTTTCGATGGCTCGGCTAAGGGCTTCTCTGTCTTGTAGCATTATCTCATCTTGTGGACTGGTTCCATGCAACTCTAACGCATTTTTAAAAAAGTCTAATCATCTTTCCATTACTCATTGTTGCAAAGAGTGCCACCCCTACATCTATTCCTATACTTTTTTGATTATGCTTTGGTTTTTTAAATACTTTTCCATCATCAGTTTAGCTAACACTTTAACCTCAAACCCCTATTTGACAAATTATCTGAACGGTAATTTTTTAGAAACTCTTGAAGTTTCTAGGTGAGGTGAAACTTGGGATATGGAAATATCATAAATGGAGCTAAAAATTCTGTTTTCTATGGTTTTCTATTGAAAAAGGTACTATAATACGAACAGTTAAAACCATTAAAGGGAATATATTATGCAAAAAGAACCAATGTTACAGGCAACTTATAGTCGATTGTCAAAAGAGTTGGAGCAGTTAAAAAGCGTTGAGAGAGGAGCCATTGCTAAGGTAATTGATACCGCAAGAGAGTTGGGAGACTTAAAAGAGAATGCTGAGTATCATGCTGCTAAAGATAAGCAGGGGTTAATGGAGGCTCGGATTGCTGATTTAACCGATTTGGTAGGCAGAGCGCAGGTGATAGACCCTGCTAAACTGCCCCATGAGCGTGTCAGTTTTGGTTCCGTTGTTGAGTTGGTTGACCAAGAGGATGATTCAGAGATAACCTATACCCTTGTAGGCTCACAAGAGTCTAACCCCGAGGATGGATTGATTTCAGTGGGGTCTCCTATGGCAAGAGTATTGCTAGGAAAAGAGGAGGGTGATGAGGTGAGTATTGTGCTTCCTACTGGAAAGAAAACTTTTGATATTGAGTCTATTGAAGCAATGAAAGCGTTATCATGATTAATGTGGGTGTGGTAGGTGCTAGTGGTTATACTGGCTTAGAGTTGGTTAAAATGTTGGTGACTCATCCAGAGTTTCATCTGAAATATTTAGCAACCACCACAGGAGATACGGTTATCGAGGCACTACACCCATCACTTGTAGATGTTATTACCTTTCCTGTTGAAAAAGCCTCTGTTGAAGGGGTAGCGAAGCATTGTGAATTGGTCTTTTTGGCTCTGCCACATAAAGCGTCGATGGGATTTGCTAAAGGGTTAATAGAGCAAGGAATTAAGGTGGTTGACCTTTCGGCTGATTATCGCCTAGATTTAGAAACCTACGAAGAGCATTACTGTTCACATGAAGATAAAGAGCATTTAGATGAATCGGTCTATGCCCTTATTGAGTATTATCGTGAAGATTTAAAAAAAGCAAGATTGGTAGCAGGACCTGGGTGTTATCCTACGGCCACACTGTTGGGAATATTGCCTTTTATTCCTTATCTTGAACCCTCGTCACCACTCTTTGTTGATGCCAAATCAGGCGTAAGTGGAGCAGGGAAAAAGCTCTCGGAGTCAACCCATTTTGTAACGGTTAATGATAATATCTTTGCTTATAATCCCCTAAAGCATCGTCATGCACCAGAAATTGCTGAAAAGATAGAGAAAGTACATGGGGTTAAGATGAATGTTCATTTTGTTCCCCATCTTATTCCTGCAACACGAGGTGAGTTGGTTTCGGTCTATGCTACTCTTAAAGAGGATATTGACCCTTTAGAGGTACTACGGAATCACTATGCCAATGACCCTTTTATACGTATTCGTAACAGACCTGTAGATATAAAGAGTACAGCAGGAACACACTTTTGTGATATATTTGCCATGAAAAATGGCAATGGACTTTTTGTAAACTCTGCAATTGATAATCTGCTTCGGGGGGCAAGTTCACAAGCCTTGGTGGCTGCGAACTTGATGTGTGGGTTTAGTGAAGGGGTAGGAATTCCTACAATTGCCTATATGCCATAGCGAGGCTGAAGCCATCGTTTCCTAGGCTTGGCTCTCTTTAGGCATGGCTCCTTTATCGGGGAGCTTAATAATAAAGGTTGTTTTCTTATTTAAAATACTAATGACATCAATGGTTCCATGTACTTTTTGAATAAGATTTTTACTCATATAAAGTCCCAATCCTGTTCCTTGTGTTTTATGTTTTGTGGTAAAGTAGGGTTCAAAAATATTCTTCAAGATGGGCTTCTCAATTCCTCCTGCGTTGTCTCTTACAGCAATAATTAGTTCATCTTTTTCATGATAAACTCGAATTGAAATCTCTCCATCAATAATTCCATTCTCTTCAAATGCATCTCGTGCATTGTTAATGAGGTTCATAATTACATGCTTAAAGTCGTTTTCGAAACCTTTGTAGGTTATATCATTGTCACAGTTCAGTTTGATATGTATTTTTGATTTGGTGAGGGTCTCTTTTATGAGCATAATGGTGGATTCGATGGTGGTTTTTAGATTAAAGGTTTGAGCCATATCCGATTTATCTACAAATCGTCTGAAATCTTCAATGGTATTAGAGAGGAATTGAATCGAGTTGTTGACTTTTTTAGCCACCTCTTCAATCTTTATCTCATCGGCTTTGCCCAGTTGTGCTTTAATAAGCGTATCGTTCATAATCCACGAGACGGCATTGAGTGGTTGTCTCCATTGATGGGCAATATTCTCTAATATCTCCCCCATCGAGGCGAGTCTGGACTGTTGGTTCATAATGGCATTTTGGCGTTTTACTTTACGTACGGCATCATTAATTCTAACTTGCAGGTCATCATTGAGTGTTTTAAGCTCTTTGGTACGCTGATTGACCCGTATTTCAAGGTTTTCGGTTAGACGATTAAGTTCATTGGCTGTTTTGTGCATAATGGAGTAGATATTTTTATTGGCTGTCTCAAAAGGGGTAATGTTCTCATCGTGGTAGGTCTCTAACTCGATATAGCTACTGCATGACTCGGTAATGGCTGCCATGATAAAGGTTTGATTGTGGTAGGTATTGGGGTGGTTCTCTTGATTAAAATACTCTTGAGAGGTGGTGTACCCAAAGATATGGTTGTTACCTTTAATGTTTGATAGATAGTAGTTAACAGGAATTCTAAAACCATACTCATATGAGATAGACGATCCTATCCAGAGTGCTTGGGCAGGAGTTTTAGAGAGAAATTTGTAAATCTCTTTGGTTCGGTTCATCATGTCGTTGTAGTTTCCAATAGAGAGCTGTACCACATCATTTTCATGCAGAGGTTGAGCCGTATGAATACTTTGATTCGAGGGGTCAATATCTATAATATGCACACTATAGGAGAGGTTGCCTTTGGTTATATAGAGAGGAACTTGTAAAAAAACCGAAATATCTTGTTCGATATTGGGAAAATACTTTCGATAAATATCAAGTGATGGGCTATTCTCCATGGTCATAATCGAAGTACCCTCAGTCTTGGTTATTTTCTTCTTTTTACTAATGGGTTTCCAGTCAAATGCTTGATAGAGTTCAACACTAAGGTTCTCACCGTGCATAAAGATTAAAATAACTGCTTTATTGTAAATCTCTCCATTGTAAAATACAAAAGAGTTAGAGAGATCACTGGATTTATTGGTGGAACCCCCACCAAAAATCTTAAGATGAGAGAAGTCTTCTCCTATCTGATTGATAAAAGAGGAGGTGTAGCAGTTGTTGTAACTAGAGAGTATCTCAATGGCTTGGGTATCGGCTTGAAGATACTTCTCTATTTCAGCCATATCGGCTATATGCTCTTTTTCTTGACCTTTTACATAGTCTTTATTTAAATCAATTAGCAACGAAGAGATGGTGCTGGTCTCAAACTCAATAATAGAGATGATGGGTTCTCTGTTTAAGTCAGATACTTTATGATTTTTGAGGCTACCAAAGCTCTGCATACCAACAATGGTGGCATCAGGAAAGCTCTCGGATAGGTCACTAAGGAGTATCTGTAGCTGTTTGCTGTTGTCATTGGGGTAGTTAATCTCGATGAGCAGTTTGTCGCTGTTGTTGATTTTATGCTCTTCACACCATAGCGTAAAGAGTTCATATTCTGTATAGTAATGTACCAGTTGTCTCATAATTTATTCCATTCTTTTAGTTAAAAATTTTTGAACCAACACGAATCAAATTCGATCCACATCGTATTGCCAACTCATAATCACTGCTCATGCCCATAGAGCAGATGGTCGCTCCCTTTTTCTGTAGAGTTTCATAAATAGTATGGGTGGCTTCAAAGCTTGTTTGAATCAGTTTGGTATCGTTGGTATATGCACCGATACTCATAACCCCTTTAAGGTTAATTTGTGGGTAACACTCTTGAATCTCTTGGTATATATCAACGGCTTCATTAACCTCAACACCCGATTTACTTGCCTCGTTGGCACTATTGATTTGTAGGAGTACATTCATGGTTTGATTTTTTTCTGCCAATCTGCTGTTGAGTGCTTTTGCCAGTTTCAGTGAGTCAAGTGATTGAAACAGGGTAGGGTGTAGCTCGATGAGTTTGTTTATTTTATTACTCTGTAAATTGCCCATCATGTGCCACTCTAATGGAAGCTCTTCTAATGTGTGCATTCTCTGTTCTAACTGCTGTACTTGGTTCTCTCCAAAGGCACGTTGACCCAATTCATAGAGGGTAGCAATATTCTGTTCATCGCTATATTTGCCCACGGCTACCAGTTTAACAATATGGTGTTCGCTTACTTCTATTCTAGCTTGTTCAATATTCCAGATAACTTCATCTAAATTTTTTCGTAATTTTTCTTTTATAGTGTTCATTTTCTATCCTAATAATCTATTAATATCGTTGTAGAGTCCCAAAAGCATCAAAGAGAGCAGTAGACCCCATCCCACAAGTGTTAGTCTGTACATCACCTCTTTATTGGGTGCTTTTCCACTTATCATCTCATAAAGGTTAAAGACAATATGCCCCCCATCTAGTGCAGGAATGGGCAATAGGTTTAGTACGCCTAAGTTTACAGAAATGAGTGCTGTAAAAAAGAGTAGAGCAAGTATTCCCGATTCACTGGCTTTAGAGGTAATGTCTACAATCGAAATAATCCCCCCCAGTTGGTCGCTATCAACGGCTCCCGAGACAAGTTTTTGTACGCTTTGAAAGATAAGAGAAGAGGCATGGAGTGTCTCGTTCCATGCAAAAGTTATCCCCTCTAACGGTGTAAAAGAGAGTTTTTGTTCGGGGGCTTTAGGGGCAATACCTATAAGTTTACGTTGAAGCTCCTCTCCAAATCTATTTTTTTGTAGTTTAATCGTAGGAGTTACATCAAAATAGAGTCTCTGTTGGTCTCTTAATACTAAAAACTGTAACGTACCATCAAACTTCTGTATGGTCTCTCCTACCTCTTCCCAACTGCTAATGGGTATATTATTAATGGTTAAAATAACATCTCCTACTTGCATATTGGAAGTTTTTGCAGGTGAATCTTCTGAAAAGTTACCAATGGTAGCAGGTATATAGTGGCTATAGTTAAAAAGAGGAGAGAGATGAGTACCTATTTGTGAGGCTCCAAAATAGAGCATAAATGCCACAAAAAAGTTGGCAAAGGGACCTGCTAAAAGAATAATAATCTTCTGCCAAGGTCGTTTAGAGGTGTAGCTGTCATGGTCATGGCTGATGGCTTTAGGGTCACTATCATCTTGACCTTTCATCTTAACGTATCCCCCCAAAGGTATAGCCGAAAGACTCCATTGAGTTTCTCCTATCTGTTTGGTTAAAATCTTTTTTCCAAACCCGATGCTAAATACATCTACCCGAACTCCAAAAAATCGTGCCATTAAAAAGTGACCCAACTCATGAAAAAATATTAAAAACGATAATACAATTAGTGAAACAAAAATTCCCATATAAATCCTATTTTTTTTGAGTATTATACCAATCTATTAGTTAAAGGGTAGCCTTTATTTTTTAGATTAAAAACTAGATTAATATGTTAGAATTGGAGATTGATTTAAAATAATGAAAAGGTAGATAAATGGGAAACAAAAGTGAAACTGTTGAAGTTGCAGAGAACAACCATGAAGAGAGAGAAGAAAATAGGTTAGAATCTGTAGAGCAGGAAGTTCTTGTAGAAGATAAACAAGAGGTTGTTGTGGTTAAAAAGGCAAAACCTTTAAGTAGAAATGAAGAAGCAAAAGCTTTAATTAAAAATTCAGAAGCACTTATTTCTGAAGTAGATAGCGAAGTTAGAGAGACGAAGGTTATTGTGGCTCAAAATGTTGCCAACTTTGAGTTAATGAAAGCGACCATAAGCAACTCTACTTTAAGAGAGAGCAGTTCACTTTTAGAGCAGGTGAATTTTGAGCATCTTAAAGATGAGGTTGAAGAGCCGTTTGAAGTATCTTTAGGTACAGGTTATCAAAATATTAATGTCCCTAGTATTCGTTCAGGACGTTTTACAGGACTTCTCTTGGCACTTATCGGAATGCTTGTTACAGCAGTTGCATGGATTCTACTTGCCAGTGCTAAAACAGCTTCATACATTCAATTCGATAAAATTCCCGACCAAACCCAGATTCAAAATATCTTTTTATGGATAGGTGGGGGCATGACAGGTGGTGCAGGTGATCCAATGTTTGGAATGGCAACCGTTGGTGTGAGTGCATTCGTTGTTGGTTTGGTTATCTATAAAATGCGTGTCTCTATGAAAGAGAATAAAAACTTTAAAGTAGCAAATAAGATATTTGAAGAGTCAAACAGTTATGTTGTTAACCAACAAGAGTCTAAAACTGAGATGGAGTATGTTAACGAGCATATTCAAGAGTGTACACCACTTATCGAAGGATATAAGATACTACTAGATGAGCAGAATGCGAAACTAAAAAGAGTAATTTTTATTGAAGGTACTTTAGAAGAAAATAGTGACTATCACAGCTCTTCTAAAGAGATTATGAAAAATAGTGATCGATTAATGAGACGGGTTGAGCATCTTATCTCTGTGCCTGTGACCAACGGGGGAAGATTAAACGAAACCTCAACTTACGCACTGATTGAAGCCAAAGCTCTTTATGAGAGTTTCTTGTCTAAAATATACGCTTAAGTATTTTGCAAAACTCGGAATCGGAAGGCTCTGCCTCCGTTTCCTAGTTTTACATCTTTATATTTTTAAAAAAGTCTCTTACATACTCATATCCAGAGTAAAGAGTAATAACTACAGCAATCCAAAGTAAAATTTCTCCACCTTGCCACTCCATCAGTAAAAATCCTATTGCAATCATCTGTACAACCGTTTTAACTTTTCCCATCCATGACGCTGAAATATCAATGCCCTCTGCCACAGCCGAGACACGAAGACCTGTAATAAAGAGTTCACGGGTAACAATTAAAAAGATAGCCCAAGGAGAAGCAGAGCCAACCATCATTAGACCTAAAAATCCAGCAAGAGTGAGCATTTTATCGGCTAAAGGGTCAAGAATCTTTCCCATGGTGGTAATTTGGTTAAATGTTCGTGCAATGTAGCCATCAAAAAAATCAGTAGCACTTGCCAAAACAAAGATAAAAGCAGCAAAATAGTTAAGCCATGAGGGGTGGATACCATCAAAAATAGGAGCATCTTGATTGACCAAGAGCATAAACATAACAGGGGCTAAGAGTAGGCGAATAAAAGCAAGTATATTGGGGATATTAACAATTTTAGAAGAGTTCATGTTGGAGTGTTCCTTGTGTGGTGGGGGATGAATTAAAGTTTTTGTAAAACTCGGAACCGATGGCTGAAGTCTTCGATTCCAAAAAGTCTATTATCTAAAGGTGGTTCCACCATCTACCACAAGAGTTTGACCTGTAATCCAAGATGCCTCATCGGTACATAAGAAGTAGACTGAACCTGCAATATCATCAGGGCTTCCCATTCGGTTAACTGCCGAGCGTTTAATGGTTTCGGCTTTAACCTCTTCATAGTTGGTAAAGGCTTTAAGGGCATCGGTATCAATAGGTCCACCTGAAACGGCATTGACTCGAATGCCCATTTCTCCCAGTTCAACAGCAGCGTAACGGCTCATCGCTTCAACGGCTGCTTTATTGGTTCCATGACCTGCATAGTTATCAATATAGATAAGGTTACCTGTTGAACTCATGGTAACAATGCTTCCACCACCCACCTTTTCCATGCGTTTGGCTGACTCTTGTGAACCACGTACAAAGGCTCCAACCGTTGCTGTATAAATATTTTGAAGACCTTTATTGGGGCGAAGTTTCATAAATTTTCCATAGCCACCGACCACAGGACGACCATAAATCATTGCATTGCTAACAAAAAAATCAATTCGGTCAAAATCTTCATCAATAGCTAAAAACAGAGGTTTAAACTCATCAAGTTCCAAAATATTTAGTGGATAGGCTTTTGCTTTAATGTCATACTTATTCTCTAAATCAGCAGAAATTTCATTTGCAATCTTTTCATTAGAGTTGTAGGTAAACGCAACATTTACACCCTCTTTTGCAAATTTTTCGGCAATGGCTTTACCAATTCCTTTGGTAGCACCTGTAATAACAACGGTTTTTCCTTTATTGCTGCTGCCCATACTATTTAACTCCTACAATATTATAGTTTTTCATAACTTCTTCAATTTTTTTCATATTCTCAACACTTGGTGGAACGAGTGGAAGTCGATACTCTAAGGTCTCAATTAGTCCAGCAATGTACATCGCTGCTTTAATAGGAATGGGATTACTTTCACAAAACATCACTTTATTAATAGGGTAGAGTTTGTCATTAATTGCTTTAGAGACTTTAAAGTCTCCTTTAAGTGCTGTGTGTACCAGTTCTGCTTTAAGGTCAGGTAGAAGGTTTGAAGTAACCGAAGTGATGCCTTTTCCTCCATTGGCTAAAATAGGAAAATCAATTGCATCATCCCCCGAGAAAAGATACAAATCAGGTCGTTTTGCCAAGAGTTCAACGGTACGTTCGATTGAACCTGTTGCCTCTTTAATTCCATAAATATTGCTAACATCATCAAAGAGTCTACAGACCGTATCGGCATCAATATCAACGCCTGTTCGTCCTGGAACATTGTAGAGCATAAAAGGCAACTCTACAGACTCGGCGATCGCTTTATAGTGTTGATAGAGTCCCTCTTGGCTGGGTTTATTATAGTAAGGGCTTACTGAAAATATAGCATCAACCCCACACGCTTGGGCATGACGTGCAATCTCAATGGCTTCATGGGTGGCGTTACTTCCTGCTCCTGCTAAGACTTTAGTATTCGAGCCTTTACAAACCTCTACAGCAATCTCGATACATCGTTTATGTTCATCATGGCTAAGGGTAGCACTCTCACCAGTGGTTCCTACAGGACAGACAGCATCAATGCCGTTGTCAATTTGTCTTTGAATCAATTTTCCAAAGGTTGCTTCATCTAAGGCTCCATTTTTAAAAGGGGTAATGAGTGCAGTGGTTGCACCTGTAATTAAGTTGGTCATTATTTGTTCTTTCTTAATATTATTGTGGTGGTTAGGTTGTTATCAAAGTATTTTTTTGCAATTTCTGTAACCATTTTAGGCGTAATTTTAGCTAAACTCTCTTCATATTCAAGTAGAGGTTTTAGATTTCCACGTACCAAGTAGCTTCCATAGAGTGAGTTTACACGAGCAGAACTCTCTAACGAATAGATAAAGTCGGCTTTGCTATTAATTTTAACCTTCTTTAGCTCCTCTTCGGTGACACTACCATTTTTAATCTTCTCTATTTCTGCCAGTATTGCTTCTTCTAAATCTTCTATTTTAACATCAGGGTTTGCCAATCCCATAAAAAGGAAAATACCATCATTGGTTAGCTCCATATTGTAGCCATACACCTGATTTGCCATCTGTTTCTTATCAATAATCTCTTTATGCAGTCTTGAACTTCTTCCTGAACTCATAATTTCTGCAATCACAGAGAGTACCACTTGGTCTTCATGCTCAAAATTAGGAATTGGGTAGGCGATGGCAATGGTGTCTACTGTATTGTTATCTTTATAAATAATTTTACGTATGCTTCCATCTCTTTTAGGCTCAACAGGGTTACAAACAGGAACTTTATGTCTGTTTTTAATGGCTCCAAACTCTTTTTGTGCTTCAGTAAACACCTCGTCTTTATCAATGTCTCCTGTCACAATTAAAATAGCATTGTTGGGTTGATAGTAGGTCTCATGAAACTCTTTAATATCGTCGATTGTCCATGTCTGAATGTCGTTCATAAACCCAATCGGTGTCCAGTGGTAAGGGTGGGCAGTATAGTGAGTGTTGAACAATCTAAAGTAAAGGTATCCAATGGGTGGATTATCGGTACGTACCCGTCGCTCTTCGGCAACAACATCACGTTCAATTTGAAACTCTTCATCTTTAAGATTTAGGTTCTCCATTAACTCTGCAAAAAGCTCTAAAGAAGTGCTTAAGTTTTTAGAGCTTGACTTAATATAGTAGTGGGTGTAGTCAAAACTGGTACCAGCATTGCTAACCCCACCTTTTGATTTAACAATCTTATCAAACTCACCCGCTTCAAGGTTCTTAGTAGATTTAAAGTTCAGATGCTCTAACATATGAGCAATGCCACTCTTTCCCATAACTTCGTTACGGCTTCCTACTTTATAAAATATATCCGTAGTAATAACGTTTGAGTCATTTTTCATGGGAATGACCACAATATCTAAGCCGTTGTCGAGTGTTTTAGTGTAATGTTTAGGTAGTGAGTTAGCCATTAAAAATCCTGTTGAAATAAGTGTGGTGAGTATAATTTTTTTAAAAAAAGAGATATTATTTGTTTGCACGATAATCTGCTCCAATCGCTTCGGTAATGTTGCTGTATCCATCGGCTTCTATGAGTTTGGTAAGCCCCTCATTAATCTCTTTAATCATTTTAGGACCATTGTAGATAAGCATACTGTAGACTTGAATCAGTGAGGCACCTGCTTTAATGCGTCGATAGGCATCTTCAGCATCTTCTATGCCTCCTACTGAAATGAGCGTGGTTTTTCCATAAAGCTCTCTGCCAATGGCTTGAAAAAGTTTGAACGATTTTTCTCTAACCAATGCACCCGAAATACCTCCAAAATCTTTGGCATGTTCGGTTAAGCTATAATCAATGGTAGTATTGGTGGCAATAATTCCCGAAGCCCCTGCTTTAACGGCTGTTTTGCAAAGGGTAATGGCATCATCAGCCTCCATATCAGGAGCTATCTTTAATAGAATAGGCTGGTTGGTAATTGTTTTTGCCACAGTAAAGAGTTCTGTTATAAACGCTTCATTTTGCAAATCTCTTAACCCTGGGGTGTTGGGAGATGAGATATTAATAATAATGTAGTCACCATAATCTTTAAACATATTAAGCAGTATCTCGTAATCCTTAATCGCTTCATCTTCGGGGGTGAGTTTATTTTTACCAATATTGATACCAATAGGGTAGTCTAAAAAGTAGAGCTTATTGAGACGTTTAAGCATATACTCTGCCCCTTTGTTGTTAAAGCCCATAGCATTTTGAATGGAACGGTCTTCTTTTAATCTAAAGAGTCGTGGCGTGGGGTTACCTGCTTGTGGTTTAGGGGTAATGGTACCAATTTCGGTATAGCCAAACCCAAGGGTTGGTGTGGCAGTAATGTATTCACCATTTTTATCAAAACCTGCTGCCAAGCCCACAGGGTTAGAAAAGGTTGTTCCAAATAAATTTTGGCTAAGTGTTGAATTTTGAACAAAATAGTGATTTTTTAAAAGTCGTAAAAGGCTAGGTGCATAAACAACAGAACGAAGCCCCAAAGAAGCCAATGTATGTGCTGTCTCTGGGTCTAAGGTAAAAAGAACCTTTTTAATGGTTTGATAAGAAAAGAATGACAATATCTACTCCAAATATTTTAATTGGCGTATTATATCAAAAAAAAATCATTCAAAGTAGTAATGTAACGAGAGCATCAAATTGGTATTGTTATCAATGTCTTTTAATTTACTACTTACCATATAACGGTATCCTAAATCAATGTCCATTGAGTTATTTAAAACGTAGTTAAATCCACCATTAAGACCATAAAGATAACCTCTGTCTGTTCCTACGGTATTACCACTATGTTCAACTAAACCCAAAGAGAATCCAAGATAGGGTTTAAAAGGAATATTTTTAAATGCGTCGGTTAATATGCCTTTGTCCATTTGGATGATTAAGCTTTGAAATCTATCATTAGAATCTTCACCATAGTTGTAACTGATGGCAGTTCTCCATGAGGCTGTCTGTTGTCCATATTTTAATCCTATAGAGGGGCTAGAGATGTTGTCATATTGTGTAGCAGATGCTTGTATACCAACAAAACCATACATCTCTTCGATACCATCCGAGGCATAACTTATGCTGTTAAGCATTAAAGATGTTAAAAATATTTTACTAAATTGTTGTCTCATGTTATGAAAACCTTTTGTGATTAATTGTGTTTAAATTATAGCACTTTTTACTTAATATTAAAGCGTTCTTAAACGACTGAATAATAAAAAGATAAAGAGTGAAAGTGCAGATATTAAAATAATTGAGGCACCCGAAGCTATATCAAATGTATAAGAGAATCCCAGTCCACAGAGGGTAAAAATAGATGAGAAAATTCCTGAGAGTATCATCATCATATAGAGTGTGTTTGAGAGCTTTTCTGCAATATAGACAGGAATGGTCAAAAGAGCAATAACCAAAATAAGCCCCACCACCTTAATGGCGACCACCACCGTTAGTGCAGAGAGCATGAGTATAAGGGTATAGAAAAACTTAACATTAATACCCCGTAAGGTAGCATATTCACTATCATACGAGACAGCTAGAATATCACGATACCAAAAAGTAATTATAAAAATAATAACGCCCAAAAGCCCCCCCATGTAGTAGAGGTCTTCACGGCTTACGGCTAGAATTGAGCCAAAAAGATAGCTCATAAGGTCAACATTGTATCCAGGAGTAAGGTCGATAAGTATCACACCTAGTGCCATTCCTACTGCCCACATAAGACCAATAAAAGTATCCATTCGGTTACGGTGAGTAAGGGTAATAAAGGCAATAATTAGTGATGCCATCACAGCAAAGAGCGAAGCTCCTAAAAAGATGGGTAAGCCAAAATAGACTGCCATTCCAATTCCACCATACGCAGTGTGTGCGATGCCTCCTGCTAAGAAAACCATGCGATTAACAACAATAAGTGAGCCGATAATTCCCGAAGCCAACGAGACCAATAGACCAGCAATAAGTGCATTTTGTACAAATTCATACGAGAGTGCTTCTAACATAATTTAGCCTTTGAGTCTATTAAAAAAGTTGACTTCACAGAAGTGGTCAGCCTGATTAAGTTCGGCTTTCTCTTCTTGGGTGAGGTGGTGATAGATTAAGCGTTTGTTAATATGAACTACTTTATTGGCAAACTCTAAGACCACTGAAATATCATGACTGACCACAATAATGGTAATGGTTTTATTCAGCAGTTGTAAGAGTTGATAAATCTGTTTTTGTCCATCAACATCAATACTAGAGGTCGGTTCATCTAAAATCAAAATCTGAGGATGCGCACATAACGCTCTGGCAATCATAACCCGTTGTCGTTGTCCACCTGAGAGTTCACCAATCTTTTTTTGAGCAAACTCTTTCATTCCCACTTGTGTTAACGCACCCATGGCACACATGGTCTCCTCTTTGGCATAACCAAAAAGAGGGCGTTTGGTACCGATATGACCCATTAAAACAACTTCGATAACTTTAATGGGAAAGTCGGTATTGACATTGGTATTTTGAGGAACATACCCAATTTTAGAGAGGTTCTTTTTAGGTTTTTCTCCAAAAGTTGTAATGGAGCCTTTTTGTATGGAGTTCATACCTAAAATAAGTTTAAGCAGGGTTGATTTCCCTCCACCGTTAGGCCCTATAATGGCTAAAAAATCTCTCTCTTCAATGTCAAGGTTAATGTTGTCTAAAATTTTCTGTTTCTCATAGGCGAACGAGAGGTTTTTTATTTGAATAATGGACATTGTTTATTTGCTTCCCAAGGCGATGCTTTTTGCCAGTTTCTTTAAATTTTCTGACCAATTCTTACTTAAAGGAGAGGTCTTAATAACCTGAATACTCAGTTCTTTTGAGATGGTCTGTGCCACTTGGTCAGAGAACTCTGGTTGGGTAAAAATGGCTTTGACTTGCTTCTCTTTCGCCTCTTTAATAATGCCAATAAGTTGCTTTGGTTTGGGGGTTTTCCCTTCGACTTCAATGGCTAACTGGTGCAATCCATACTGCTGTGCAAAGTATCCCCAAGCAGGGTGAAAGACCATAAAAGTAGTCTTTTTGGGAGTATCTTTTAGAATATTTCTTATCTCAAGGTCAAGTTGTTTTAACTCTTTTAGATAGTTGTTTAGATTGGCTTGGTAGTAATGGCTGTTGTTGGCATCTAAGGATATAAGTGACTCGGCAATATTATGTGCAATCTGTTGTACCTTAATGGGGTTAACCCAAATATGTGGGTCTAAAATCATTTTTTTTGTTTGATGGTGATGCCCTTTATGGTTGTGACCCTGCATGGCAGTTCTCTTAATATCTTTTGAAATGTTATGGACAATAAGATTTCTGTTTTGATTGGTAAACTTCTCAAGCCAAACATTTTCAAACTCTACACCTATCGAAAGATACAAATCAGCTTTTGAAATTGCTTTCATTTGCGAAGGTTTGGGTTCATAAGTATGGGGTGAGTTACCAGGAAGAACCATGAGCGAGGTATTAATTTTATCCCCTCCAATTTTATTAACAAATTCCAGTTGAGGTTGAATGCTAACCACAACATTAAGTTTTGCAAAAGCAGAGGTAGAGGCGAATGTAATAAGTAGTAATAGTAATGTTTTTTTCATTTGGAATATTATCATAATTTTGGTTATAATCTGTGGTTTAAAATATTAGAAAGTTAACAACCGAGGAACCCATGAAAAACAGATTGAAAACAGCACTTATATTTCTACTCCTTAACCAACTTCTTTTTGCTACTTGCACAGATAATCAGCAATTTTGGCAAGATAAAATTCAAAAAAGTACCACCATTGAGACTTTTTTTATAGAGAACCATGCGTGTCAGAACCATTTTTATAAGGCGTTAAATAGCCATGAAAAAATCTATTTTGATACGGTTTTGTATCCTAATAAACTGACTGCTACTCAATATAGAAATAGATGGATGGCGATGTTGCTTTCAGATAAGGAGTTTTTTAAACAGTTCTCTTTTTTTAATAACTACTTTACCACCCATAAGAATTCAGTCTCGAATCAAGAGTTAAGATGCTTTCAGAAGCAGAAAGGTTTTAAAGAGCCTGTTGATAAGATGGAGTTTTATAGTGAATTAGAGAAAAGAGGAATGAGTCATGATGTGGGGTATCTTTACCCTTTGATTCGTTGGTCACATGATGCTACGGGGCGAGATATGTCGTTGAGCCGAGAACGGGTGAGTCTAGCAGAGTCTATCTTTGGTATTAAAAAAGGAGAGGTTGGCAATGGAGAGCAGTTGGCACGTTATTTGAGTATTTTTGATAATGAGTATACGTTTGCCTCGAACCACTTGGCAGATAAACTCAATATTGAAACAATGGATGCGTATAAACTGTTGGCGATTATCACCTATTTAGAGTCACGGGGAAATATTTTTGCGACTTCGACCACGGGGGCTTTTGGTCCGATGCAACTGACCATGCACTACTATATGATGTATGGTGAACCCAATAATCCATTTAACCCTAAAGCGAGTTTGATTAAATTGGTTAATAAGTTTATACACTACCATCGGGTGGGTTACAGCCTTGATAGTTCGGTTATTTCTTATAAATCAGGTAGCTTGACAAAGTGTCAAAATGGTGCAGGAAGAGGGAGTGCTGATTGTCGGTACTATTATGATTATAAAAAGAAGATGCATGAGATGCAGTTTAAAAACTCTAAAGATGAGGTTTCTAGGCATCTAGCAGGAGCATCCTATTTTTCTGTAATAACAAATTCTTTAAAACGAAGGCTAAATCCTAAAAATATAAGAGACTATGAACCCTATCAATATGCCATTTTAAAAGGGAACACTTTAAAAGAACGGGTCAAAGAGAGTATGCTTAAATCAGGTCAATATTTCAACTCATTGGGCAAGATGAAACGCTCTGATATTTATAGGTTACAAGATAGATATGGGGTAGGAAGTATCGGGGTAATTTCGGATAAGAAGGTTTGCTATTAACACATCTGTTTTATTTTTAATGCTATAATCCCATCTTAATCTTAATTATTGGGAGTCAAAAGTATGGAGATAATACTGATTTTAGTAGGGATGATGGTCGGGACACTCTCGGGTTTCTTTGGTATTGGTGGGGGGATGATACTGGTTCCTGTACTGATGATACTGGGCTTTGATATTAAAGAGGCAATTGGAATCTCTATTGTACAGATGGTCTTCTCTTCGTTTTATGGCTCGTATTTGAACCATAAAAAAGGTTCTTTGGTCTTGGGTGAGGGTATTTGGGTTGGTGTTGGTGGCTTTGTAGGTGGTTTTATTGGGGCATATGGTTCTCGTATGATTTCTAGTGAAGTGTTACAGTATCTCTTTTTGGGCTTACTTGTTTTTGCTCTTTTTAGACTCTTTTCTGCCAAACCAAACGAGGATGAGACTGTAAAAACCATTAACCATATGATACTCTTTGGTGTGGGTATGGGTATTGGTATCTTTGCGATTAGTTTGGGGGTAGGGGGGTCGATTCTGCTGACACCGATATTGGCAGGGTTCTTACATTATCCTATTAAAAAGGCAGTAAGTGCAGGGCTCTTTTTTGTGGCATTCTCTTCGGTTGCAGGGCTTATTAGCCACTTGAGTGTTGGAGATATTGAGTTAGAGAAGGGTATTTATGTGGCAGTTGCGTCACTCTTTGGGGTCTATTTAGGGGTATGGCTTAAAGAGCATGTTAGCTCTTCTACGCATAAACTCTATTTGCTTATTATGTACTTGGTTGCGTTATTAATATTGGTTAAAAAATTATGGTTTTAGGATAAATAATGAAAAAAGATATGATAGAAGTCTTTGGGGCAAGAGAGAATAATTTAAAAGATATTAATATTGCTATTCCTAAAAATCAGTTGGTGGTGATTACAGGAATTAGTGGGAGTGGTAAATCTACTTTAGCATTTTCGACACTCTATGCCGAGGGTCAGAGACGCTATATTGAATCGCTCTCTTCGTATGCACGGCAGTTTTTAGGACGTGTAGGAAAACCCGATGTTGATAAGATAGAGGGGTTGACTCCTGCCATTGCGATTGACCAAAAAACCACCTCTAAAAACCCCCGTTCTACCGTGGGAACCATTACCGAGATTTATGACTATCTGCGTCTGTTATTTGCACGGGTAGGAAAACAGCACTGTCATGAGTGTTCTAAACCCATCTCGTCGATGAGTGCGAGTGACATTATAGAAGAGGTTCTTAAACTGCCCGATGGTGCAAAACTGGTGATTATGGCTCCTTTGGTTAAAGAGAAAAAGGGAACCTTTACCGACATGATAGAATCTTTACGTCATAAAGGGTATGTACGGGCGATGATAGATGGGGTAATGGTACGTCTTGATGAAGAGATAGAGCTATCTAAAACCAAGAAACATACCATTAAAGTGGTGATAGATAGGGTTGTGATTAAAGAAGAGAGCCGGGATAGAATTGGGCAAGATGTAGAAAAAGCCCTTAAAGAGGCGTATGGTGAAGTTGAACTAGAGGTGTTGAACTTTGAAGCGTTTAATCTTGATAGACAGCATATCCACTATTCGGAACACTTGGCGTGTTTTGATTGTAAATTGAGTTTTGAGCCATTAGAACCCGTGAGTTTTTCATTTAACTCCCCTAAAGGTGCGTGTCCTTTATGTGATGGGTTAGGGATTCGTTATATGATTGACCTGAAAAAAGTGATTGATACGGCATTGAGTATTGAAAAGGGTGCAGTTAAGATAATGTATGGTTTTAATAAAAGTTACTATACCAAATTTTTAAACGCCTTTTGTGAACAGAACAATATTCCAACCGATGTAGCATATGAATCACTTGAAGAGTATCAGAAAAAAGCGATTTTGTATGGGGGGGGAAATGATGTGGCTTTCACATGGAAACGTCATAAGCTTAAACGAGAGTGGACAGGGGTGGTCAAGTTTGCTTATGATATGTTCTCTGACGAGAAAGATATGTCAGAGTTTATGACCGAGAAGGTGTGTGACCGATGTGAAGGGCATCGTTTAAGACCCCGTTCGTTAGCCGTAAAGATAGAGGGGAAGAATATTGCAGATATTATTGATATGCCTATTGAGAAAGCTTATGCTTATTTTGCTGATGCAGAGAGTTTTTCACACTTAAGTGAACAGAAAAAGTTGATTGCAAACTCGATTCTTAAAGAGATAGAAGAGCGACTTTTCTTTTTATATGACGTGGGTTTGACTTATTTAACACTAGGGCGTGATGCTCGAACCATTTCAGGTGGAGAAGCCCAACGGATTCGTATCGCTTCGCAGATTGGTTCAGGGCTTACGGGGGTAATGTATGTGCTAGATGAGCCAAGTATTGGACTGCATGAACGAGATACCATGAAGCTAATACGAACGCTTCGTTCATTACAAGAGAAAGGAAATTCGGTGATTGTGGTCGAGCATGATAAAGAGACCATTATGTCAGCAGATTACGTTATTGATATTGGACCAGGGGCAGGGAAACATGGTGGTGAGGTGGTTTTTGCAGGAACGGGTAAAAAGATGATGAAGGCTAAAACGCTAACGGCTCAATACCTGTTTGGAGATAAAGATATATCTTATCCTCATGATAAACCTCAAGAGGAGTGGATAGAGATTAAAAATGTGACGCTGAACAATATTGAGAAGCTTTCGGCTAAGATTCCATTGAAAAATTTTGTCTGTATTACGGGGGTGAGTGGCAGTGGAAAAAGTTCTTTGATACTTCAAACCCTTCTGCCCGTAGCAAGAGAGCTGTTAAATCATGCAAAAAAGGTCAATAAAGTTGATGGGGTCGAGATTAATGGATTAGAGAAGCTTGATAAAGTTATCTCGTTAGACCAAAGCCCCATTGGGCGAACGCCACGTTCAAATCCTGCTACCTATACAGGAGTAATGGATGAGATACGAAAACTTTTTGCCAAGACCAAAGAGGCAGAGCTACGTGGGTATAAGATAGGACGGTTCTCTTTTAACGTTAAAGGGGGACGGTGTGAGAAGTGTACAGGGGATGGTCAAATTAAAATAGAGATGCACTTTTTACCCGATGTATTGGTAACGTGTGATGGGTGTGCAGGAACACGATACAATGCTCAGACCCTAGAAGTTTTGTACCGAGGAAAGTCTATTGCAGATGTACTAGCCATGTCGGTTACCGAAGCGATGGAGTTTTTTAAAGCCGTTCCCTCTATTGCTATTAAACTTAAAACACTCATGGCAGTAGGGCTTGATTACATTACCCTTGGACAAAATGCCACGACACTCTCGGGGGGTGAAGCCCAACGGATAAAATTGAGTAAAGAGTTAAGTCGTAAAGATGCAGGTAAAACACTCTACATTCTAGATGAACCCACCACAGGATTGCATTTTGCCGATGTTGATAGGCTCACAGGGGTACTGCATCATTTGGTAGATTTAGGTAACTCGGTGGTGGTGATAGAGCATAACCTAGATATGGTTAAAAATGCAGATTATATTATAGATATGGGTCCAGAAGGGGGCAATAAGGGGGGACTTATTATCTCAACAGGTTCACCTGAAGAGGTGGCTCGAACCCATGTCGAAACAGGCTCGTATACGGGAAAATATTTGGTTAATGAAATCTAGGAAACGGAGCGTTTACGCCCGAATAACGGAGGCAGAGCCTTCCGATTCCAATTTAGTCTTCTAAAAAAATAGTAGCAGAGATATTGGTGGCAGAGATGGCCTGAGATTTTAAATCATAAAGTAGGTTGTTGGCTTTAAAGTGGTGAATATTTTCATAGGTAATGTTTAGGTCATCTAGGTAGAAGTAGGCTTTATATTTAATGGCTTCAGAGGAGATAACTTGATTGCTAATTCCCTCTTCATCCAGTTCAATAAGAGAGAAGTTCTTAAACAGTACCTCTTTAGAAGAGTTTGACTCAACAGCATCAACACTGGTTGGCTCTGCCATAAAGATACAACCAAACAGACCCCCCAATGCGATGAGTAAAAAGTATTCGATTCTCAATACCACAATTTTAAGTAAGCCTTTTCTAATCCCTCATTCACTATTAGCTGTTCAATCATCTCTCGCACGGCTCCATCTCCACCACAGTGGGTTAACTGAATATCGGCAATATCTTTAATATATGCAGAGGCATTGGCAGGGATAAAAGCCACTTTAGAAGCCGATAACATGGTGTAATCATTAAGGTCATCACCAATTGAGGCAACGTTTTCCATGGTAAGATTGAGTTTGCTTAAAAGAGTTTCTAAAACTTCTTTTTTATTATGAACTCCTTGGTAAAAGTGTTTGATACCAAGTTCTGTGGCACGTCGTTCGACAATTTTAGAGCTTCTTCCTGTAATAATAGCCACTTCTCTTCCAAGCTTTATCCAAGAGGCGATGGCAAGACCATCTTTGACACAAAATGATTTTGTCTCATCTCCATTTTGACTGTAGGTAATCTTACCATCGGTTAGGGTTCCATCAACATCAAGCACAATTAGTTTAATACTCATAGAACACCTTTGGTACTGGGAATACCACCATTTTCATTAACAGTTAATCCTCGACGTAGGGCAACGGCTAAGGCTTTAAAAGATGCTTCTGCCATGTGGTGTCTGTTTCGTCCTCGGTGACAGATGAGGTGTAGGGTAAGGTGGGCGTTAAAGGTAAAGGCTCGAAAGAACTCCTCGACCAATTCTACATCAAATGTACCTATTTTCCCTTCCATGGGCATTTCGAAAATCAAATAGGGTCGGTTAGAGACATCAAGGTCGCACGAGACCGAAGCTTCGTCCATTACCACGATAGCATTACCATAACGTTCGATACTTTTAACAGGATAAACAGCTTTAGCAAACGCTTGTCCCAATACAATGGCAACATCTTCAACCGAGTGATGGTCATCTATATGGGTGTCCCCTTTACAAGTAATTTCTAGGTTCATATGAGAGTGTTTTGCCAAAGCCTCTAACATATGGTCAAGAAATCCCACCCCTGTATTAATGCTAGACTGCCCTGAACCGTACAGCTCAAGCCTAACTAAAATTTGTGTCTCTTTGGTCTGACGAGAAAGTTCTATCACTTTTATTTCCTAACTAAAAATGCTCCATTTAATAAACCATATTGGGTCATGAATTCTTTGGCTTCAGTATCGCTTTTAAAGCCCTCTATTTGGACTCTATATAGTGGTTTTGCATCTTCAATATCTTCTTTTATTTGGACACTGTATTGATTGTTCAATAAAGCGTATCGTTTAGCATACACTTTTGCACCTGTATATTGTCTGAAAGCACCAACTTGAATGGATGTTTTATTAGAAAAAGCTCTGATTTTAGGTAAATCTTTTAGTGTTAACTGTGGAGTGTTGTTTTGATACGCTAGAATTTCATTCTCTATCGGTTCCATAACAGGAAGGTTTGAGATGAGTGGGTTGGTTGCAAACTTTTTAAAAGGTGTAAAGGGGGTTACTTTACTTGGTTCAACAATGGTGGCAATGCAATCATCACCCATACACCCTTCGGTACTTACAGGTAGTGAGGTGCTAGAGTATATTCGGTCTCTTTTACCTATTGAGATAACCTTAATCCTAACATCAGTTACACCCCGATTAATTAATCCTAAGGCTTTGGCTCCTGCACGTGAGACATCAATAATACGATTTTTTGCGTAGGGTCCTCGGTCATTGATTCTGACCACCACACTTTTGTTGCTGACCATATCGGTTACTTTGACGATGCTGTTAAAAGGCAGTGTTCTGTGGGCTGCTGTTTTTTTATTGATGTCATAACGTTCACCACTGGCAGTTTTTTTACCATGAAATTTGTCTCCGTACCAACTGGCTTTTCCAAAAGTTACTTTTCCTATTAATGGACTATTAAGAGCCATTCTTGGAACCTTTTGAATGTTATTTCTCACGGGAGTTCTCTGTTTACTTGTTCTCCATAGATTATTGGGTTGGTTCTTTTTGGTAGCTTCAGAGATACCTACAAAGTTAACAGGAGCAGTTTTATTGCTGTTTAAAGTAGTGGGTCTTGCCATGCAACCACTTAAAATAAGGGCTATGAATAGTGACAATCCAATTAGTTTTTTATCTGTTTTCATTTTTATTTTCTCCTCTGTTATCTATAATTATTTCGACCCAATAGAACTCGGTTTCCTCTTTGTTGTACTTTATGGTTTAGGGCATATCTCCCTTGGTATCGACTGTAAAACATATTGAGTCTTGAAGTGGGAATATTAATTTTAACATTACTATTGTATGGTACGTAATCTTGTTTTAAATGCATGTTGGTTCTTTTTAAAATAGAGTAATTCATATTAAGTATCGAAGCAATGCGACCCAGTTTCTCCCCTCCATGAACACGCACAGGAGTAAGACTGTCTCGGTTGAACTTATAAATCATCTGACCCAAGTTATCATTGCTTCTAAAGAGGTAGTTCTCTCCAATCATGGCAAAAAGAAGTATTTTTTTAATATATTTTCGAGTTTCAGCAGGTAGATACCCTCTTTGTGGGTCAATAAGGCGGGTTAAATCTTTGGTTCCTGCTTTGATAACAGCCCTTTTTACACACCCTTGCCCACAATTATATGCCATGGCCGCTAAGTACCATCTGTCTAGTCCCTCACGAATTTTATAAAGGTAGTCAATGGCAGCATCGGTTGATTTTATAGGGTCATAACGCTCATCAATGGTCTGATTTATTTGCAGTTTCTGCTCTTCACCTGTTGTTTTGATAAATTGCCAAAGTCCTCCTGCTGATGAAGTTGATTTGGCTTCTGTTTTAAAGGCAGATTCGGTCATAGAGAGATAAATAAACATGGGGGAAATATCTTTTTTATACATCAACTCTTTCATGGTTGGAATAATAAGTTGCCCCCGTTGGACAGCCGTAATAAATCTTTTTTTAAAGGTCTCTTTATTACGCTGTACAAAATTTTGAAAATCAGGATTATAGATGTAGTTGCTATTAATATCAAGTTCATTAAAGACATAGTTGTAACTTGGAAACTCATGGGTAATATCTGCATGAAGTGATGCGTTGAGGATACCTATTAATATTAATATTTTATAAGATTTCATATTTAATCCTTCTTATTATTCTTGTGTAAGAATAATTATATAGGAATGAAACTTAAAGTAAACCTTAAAATAAAATATTAATTTAATAGTTAATATTTTTTTATGAAAGCGATGTAGAAAAATACTACATATTATGAAAAATGGTTAAATAATCTTTGTAAAGAGTTTTTTTGCATTCTTTGTTGTTATCTCTGCCAGGGTATTTGGCTCTATTGTTGATAAATCAGCTATTTTAGAGAGAACCAATTTGGTATAGCTAGGTTCATTACGTTTTCCACGATGGGGATGGGGGGTTAGGTAGGGTGCATCGGTTTCAACAATAACTCTATTGAGTGGAATTTTAGGATAGACATTGATAAGTTTTTTGGCATTTTTAAAAGTGACCACTCCACCTATACCATAATAGAAGCTTTTAGAAGCCAATTTAAGCAGAGACTCATTGGCATTATAACAGTGAAGCACTCCTCCCTCTTCTCCTGCATACTGCTCTAGTAGTTCTAAAGAGTCGGCACTTGATTCACGAATATGTACAATAAGGGGGAGTTTTAACGCTTTAGCCCAGTTTATCTGGTCAATAAAAACCTCTTTTTGGAGTTTTTTTTCAGCTTCAATTGCCTCAACTCCTTCAGGTAGACGATAATAATCCAATCCACACTCACCAATGGCAACACATTTAGGATGTGATACAAAAGGTTCTAAAATAGCTCTACTGTATTGACTGGCATGGTAAGGATGAACACCCACTGCAAAATAGACCTCGTTGTATGTTTCACTAAGTTCTACGGCTCGTTGTAGTGTTTGAATATCTGCTCCAGGGATAATAAATCGTTCTACCCCTTCTGCTTTGGCTCTCTCTATTACCTCATCTATATCGTCATGGTATCGACTATCGTCTAGGTGACAGTGGGTATCAATTATCATTTTTTGCTCTCCTTGGTTGTAATAATGGTGGCTCTATCTATTTTGTTAATATAGTTGTTAAATTCAAGGGAAGTGACAGCCGTTCTACCCAAAGCAAAGTGTCTGTTTGATTCTCCCCAAACGGTGTGTATAATATAGGGTTCTCCTTTGTACTCTCCTAGGTAGAGTACAATATGACCTTTTAGATGGATAATGGTAGAACCTACAGGTGCCATGCTATGAAGCATTTGAGCTTTTGCTTTACTATTTAAGCTTGTCAATTTCAAATGAGTATCTCCTACATCACTCTGCGATGCTGAATTTCTAGGCAGTTGAATACCTATTGAGGCGTAGACCTCTTGTAAAAATTTAGAGCAGTCCTGCTCTCCGTACATTCCCCCCCAACCATAAGGTGCATTTATAAATTTAAAGGCTTGGTTTAAGATATTACGAGGGGTATAGGGTAGATAGCCTTTATGGGTGTCAGATGTTTTAATGGTGGCATTAGAGACAACCAAATTTCCCTCTTTATCACGGGTAGGAACCAGCACCATAGTCATTTCATCAATGGTTAAGAGGTAGGGGAGTCTGACCCCCATACGCAGATAATCATGGTAATGCCCACCAATATTTAAGGCACTTTTAGCAGAGGCAGTAACAATGAAGTTTTGACTCTCAAGATAGTCATTAATCTCTTTTTTATCTCCAAAAGCGATGTTGCTGTTTTTAATCCATCCTGAACTGGTTGGAGCAATACCGTAGTGCCACTGTCCATCAGTTGTGGTGTGTAAAATGGCAATGGGCGTAGCAATGTCCAGAGCAGAGTTTTGATTACGATCAAAGTGTATTTGGTCTTTTTTCTTTAAAAGTAGTAAATCTGTTGGAACAATCTTTTGATTGGTATAATTAACGGTAATGGCGTAACGGGTTTTGACTTTATTCGTTGAGATGTTGTTTAACCCTATTTCATTTTTAATGTCATTAAAGAAACTGTTAGATATTTGATTACCATCTGCAAAATATTTGGTCTGAACAGTAATGCCTTTAATCATATTTTCGATACTGGATTTTACCCATGATCCACCATATTGACTACTTACATCACTAAAGTAGGTTAATCGTTTCTGTTTATAGGTGACATTGTCATTAAATTTTTTAATCTGTTTTTCATCCATAATAATGGCATCAGGGTTGGGGATTTGGTCTATCCAAAATTCGGCAATATTAAAGTGTCGATTCTTATTGACAACAATGACAGGTTGTTTTTTTTTGGTGTTGCTTAGAACAGGTTGGTTCTCGTTTATCTCTTGACATGCAGTAAATAAAAAGAGAATAAAGAGGATTATTAAAGATTTTTTCATAACGCGATTATAGCCAAAATTTTAATTAAAAAGAATATAATCACTATAGAGGATTGCCTCTATAATTTAAATTAAAAAAAGGATTTATTATGCCAAAAGAGAGAGTAGAAGAGATTAAATATGCGATTGTACAGTCAGATATATTATCAGAAGAGGATAAGAGCCAAAGTATGCGACATCTTGAAGAGTGGGTTGCAGAAGATAAGGCCTTTGGAATTGTTTACAATGAACTTTTAGAGGTTAGTGAAGTATTTAAAGAAATTTTTAAAGATTTGGGACTGGCTTAAATTAAGATAATCTTGACCTACGGGTTAAGATTATCATATTGATATGTTTGACTAATAAGAAGAAGCCATACGAATCATCTCGATACTGCTCATCGCTTCTTTTTCAATAATATCCTGAGGGAAAACATAACCATCATTGTGAATAGAATCAATAAAACCCAATTTTTTAGAATCGCTATAAAAGGTGATGGGAAAAGAGGAGCAGTCAAATTTTCCATTGTTATCAAGAGCCGAGATTTTGGTTCCACATTTGTATTGAACGTTACTGTTCCATGGTGTAACCAAATAGCCCACTTTATTGGTTGGTGGTTCACCACTGCATCCTATTAGCACCCCTGCGAGAGCCATTACAACCAAATAATCTTTTATGTTATTATATCCCATTTTATCCCCCTTTTTGTTTCTTTATAATATTAAATATTAATTTAGTATTTCAAATAAAACTTTATATTTCACTTATAACAGAGATAAGCTTATGTATTGATTAAAAAAATACACTAAAATAAAGATTTGTTATAAATCTATAACCCCCTATTTATCAACATTTTGGTAAAATCCCGTCATTATCCAACCATTAGGACATCTAAGCATGACAAAAGCACTTCTTATTGAAATCGGAGTAGAAGAACTACCCGCAATACCACTACTTAAAATTGTAAAAAATATTGAACAATCTTGGAAAAATATACTTAAAGAGTATCGTTTGGTTTCTGATTTTGAATTTATCTATACTCCTCGTCGTTTGGTACTTAAGCATAAAGCAATGGCACCAAAACAAGAAGATAGCACTTTAGAGCTTTTTGGCCCCCCCATGATGGTGGCGATTAGAGAGGGTGTTGTTAGCAAAGCAGGAGAGGGGTTTGCCCGTAAGTGTGGAGTGGCTTTTGATGACTTAGGTACTATTAAAAAAAATGGTAAAGAGGTACTCTACTTTAAAAAAGAGGAGCAAGGAGCAATAACCGCGGAACTGCTTGAAGCAATGATAAGCAAATGGATTGCTTCGATGAGCTTTGGTAAGATGATGCGTTGGGGAAGCCGAAGTGATGAGTTTATTCGCCCAATTCGTTGGTTACAGGTACGACTAGGTGATGGTTCTGTAGATGTAGAACTCTTTGGTGTACAATCAGGTACACAGACCTATGTGCATAGAATGGTTAACTTTGACGCTGTTGAGGTTGATAGTATCGAAAATTATGAGACCATTTTAGCAAAAGGTATGGTTTCACTCTATCCTAAAAATAGAGAATCTACCATTTTAAATGAGTTTAATCTCTTAGAGAAAGAGCATGGTATTGTTATCGAGAGAGATAATGCTCTGTTGGCAGAGATTGTGGCAATTACCGAGCATCCAAAGGCTCTGCTTGGCTCTTTTGATACGATGTTTTTGGAGTTACCAGCAGAAGCAATTATCGCCTCGATGAAAGAGCATCAACGCTATTTCCCTGTTTTTGAAAATGATACATTAAGTAACAAGTTTGTGGTGGTCTCTAATGCCGTAACTGATGATTACAGTAAAGTGGTGGCAGGAAACGAGCGGGTATTAAAACCTCGATTGGCTGATGGTCTGTTCTTTTATCATAATGACCTAAAACGAGGGTTAATTACCGATGGCTTAGAGAAGATTGTCTTTATGGATGGATTGGGGAGTTTAACCGATAAGATAGAGCGTGAAAAGAGTATTGCACTTAGACTGTTGGCTCTTTACATGGATAGGGTAGAGCAAGATACGGGCAAAAGTTCATCAGAGTTGACGCTTTTGATGGCAGAGAGTATCGCTTTAGCCAAGGCTGATCTGAGCTCAGAGATGGTCTATGAGTTTACTGAACTGCAAGGGCTTATGGGGTATTACTATGCGAAAGCTTTGGGCAGAGATGAGTTGGTCTATTCTGCAATTAAAGAGCAGTATTTTCCACTGGGTGAAGGTGCAGAGCTTCCCTCTTCGGTCTTTTCGGCAATTGTTGCGATTGCGATTAAGCTGGATACGTTAATTGGTCTCTTCTCGGTGGGTAAAATCCCAACAGGTTCTAAAGACCCTTTTGCTCTGCGTCGTGCAGTAAATGGTATTGTGCGAATGGTGACAACTTATGATTTGGCATTTAATATTGATGATATTACGGAACTCTTAAATGAACTCTATACAGATTACGAGACACAAAAGTTGGTGGAGTTTATTATTGAGCGGGTTAAAAAGTCATTAAATGCCAATCCTTCGGTAATTATGGCAGTATTAGAGTCTGGTGAAAAAGATATTAATGAAATCTATAAAAAAGTAACAGCACTCAATAGTATTGTGGCACAACCCAGTTTTAAAGAGCAGTTTTCGACCTTTAAACGGGTGGCAAATATCTCTAAAGAGGTGAATTTAGAGCAGATATTAACAGTTAAAACCTCTCTGTTTAGTGAAGCGATAGAGGGTGAGCTTTATGCCAATTACCAATTAACCATTCAGAAATCTTATGCCAATTACGAAGAGAAATTGACAGCAATGTTTGGGCTAAAGTATCAGCTTGATAGCTATTTTGATGATGTGATGGTCAATGTTGAAGATGAAGCAATACGAGCAAATAGAAAAAATATGATTGCTTCGATTTATAAATCGTTTAGAGAGATTGCAGATATAAAAGAGATTTCGGTTTAAATTATAAGGGAGCTGAATCTATCTTGTGTATAATTCCCTATGAAATTTTATCGTATCTATATTGAGCTAACCAACATCTGTGGACTTCGTTGCTCCTTTTGCCCTACTAAAGCACTTCCCAATACTACTATGGATTTGAAATTTTTTGAATCGGTTGTTATTCAAGCTAAAAGATACACCTCTGAAATTGCCTGTCATGTGGTGGGTGACCCTTTGACGCTTTCTAATTTGGGTGATTATTTGGATATTCTTCATAAATATAAGATACGAGCATTGTTGACCACCAGTGGATATTTTTTAAAAAAGCATGGTGATGATACCCTGTTTCATCCTGCCGTCAAACAGATTAATATTTCGTTAAATGCTTTTAATAAAAACGATACATCAATTAGTTTTGAGCAGTATATGGAGCCTATTTTAAAACTCTGTGCGAAGAAGGTAAAACGTAAGGAAGAGAGTTTTATTAATCTACGTATGTGGAACTTGGATGAGGTGATGAGTGAAGAGGTGTTTAATAGCCAACTGTTTGAAAAACTATCCAAGCATTTCGGTGTGGCATTGAATCTAAAAGGGCTAAACCCTAAAGAACAGAAAAATATTCGACTAGATTATAAGGTGTTGCTTCATTTTGATAACTATTTTGAGTGGCCATCTTTGCAAAATAGAGATTATGGTCATGGCAGTTGTCAAGGGTTACGTTCACATATTGCTGTATTGGCTTCGGGTGAGGTTGTTCCTTGTTGTTTGGATAGTGATGGGGTAATGGCTCTTGGAAATCTGCACAATAGTTCATTAGAGAAAATTATTTTAGGAGAACGAGCCACCTGTATGATAAATGGATTTAAAGAGGATAGGGCTGTTGAGGAGCTTTGTCAACACTGTAGTTACAAAGACAGATTTAACTCTATTTAACCATTTTTATCTGTTTTCTTAAAAAATATTTAAATAAAACACTACCTGTTATTCTCTACGCAGGGATTGAATAATAATACTTCTTAATATAAACTTACAAGCTTAAATTAATATCATCCTTAATATAATAGTTGTAAATATTATTATGGAATGGTAAATTTAACAATTATGTCAATAGAAACTGTAGACCCTAGAATAAAAAAATTTAAAAAAATTATCACAGTTAACCCCTATATTAATAGATATTATGAATATAGAGATCAGAAACTTACATCACCAAAAAAATTAGAGTTTAGTAATAACAATTTTGTAATCTCATATGTGACCAACAAAGATATGATTATTGCCTCTTTTGATTTAGGATATAGCGTTGATGAAGAAGAGATTGATGATGTGATATATATGAAAGCTTATGATGAGCTGGGACTTGACCCTGAAAAAGAGTACAGTATTCGCCATCAAAAAGCAGATAGTGATGAGTCGAGTAATGTTTATAATCTATTTATAACAGAACCGGATATTATTGATAGACACAATGAGCAGACACTAGAGCAGACCAAATTTATAGATCTGTTGATTCCTGCTCCACTTCTTTTCCAAACACTCTATAGTACCACAACACTAGAGAGTTCTGAATCACACTGTTTTATATATTTTACCAAAGAAGATGCCTTTATCTCTATCTATAGAGAGGGAAAGTTTTTGTACTCAAAATCTTTAGGTTTTTCACTTAAACAGATATATGATAAGTATTGTGCGATGATTGGTGAAAAAGTGGATGAGACAGAGTTTTTTGATACTTTAGAGTCTGAAGGTCTAAAAGCCACTGACTCTCACTATCAGCAAAATTTAATGAAGATTTTTTCGGAAGCCTTTTTACAAATTAACGACATTATCATTTATACTAAAAGAGCTTATGGTATTGATACCATTCAGAAACTTTTTATGGGTTCGGTGAACAGTCCTATTATTGGATTGGGTGATTATGGATACAACTATTTAGGAATTCCTACTTTTAATTTAGATTTTAAATTTGATATTAAAAATGATGAGTGGTATGTTGATCAACTGCAATATATGATGGTTCAGTCAGGCTTAGATTATGTTCAAAATCCAAACAAAATACCCAACCTAACCAGCACTCCTAGACCTCCTGTTTTTAGTAAACGGGCGAGTGGTCAGTTTATTATTACCAGCACCATTGCAACCCTATTGGCAATGGCATGGCCTCTGTCGTATCTGGTGGCTTCTTATTACAATGATGTTCATATTTTAAAGCTCTCTATCGAAGATGATGAGCTTTCTACTATTGCCTCTAAGTATAAAAAAATACTTAAAGAGAAACAGAGTGTCATTAAAGCAAAAAAGAAAGAGTTAAAAAAACTAGAGAATATTTTTGATGGAAAAGCAAAAACTTTAATCTCGATTTATAATAAAAAGGTTGATTATCGGCTTAAATCAGGACTTTTTTATACTTTTGCTCAGGATTTGATAGCATATGAAGTAGAGGTAGAGCAGATTACCACTCACGAGAACAGCTTTACGCTCTATATGGTGAGTAACGATGATAAAAAGTTGACCAAATATATTAAATATATATCTAAAAAATATTTTGATGAGATCAAAAGTATAGATATAAAACGTATTGAAATAGATAAAGAAGATACACTCTATCGAGGTATTTTGGAAGTGAGTTATAAGTCATGAATGGTATATTAGAGAACTTAGACAATATTTTTAAAGAGAAGAGTGAGAACGAGAAGTGGATGATTATTTTGATGATTGTGGCGGTAATTGGTTATCTTGCTTACAGTCTACTTTTACCCTATGCCGAAGAGAAAAAAGAGCAATCAGAACGAGAGAAGAATGCACTCCAAAAGAATATTATTACCCACAAACACTACATTCAATCAATAACAGTGAGTGGAAATCGAGACTTTTATATTACGAAATATGATAATGATGTGGCTAATTTAGAGAAGAGTATTATTAAAATCAATGACAATATCAATTTTATTTCGTTTAGTTTAGAAGATCTCTCACCACTACTTTTTAATAAAAGAAGCTGGTCAAAATTTCTTAACAGTATTACTCAAGAGGCAAAAAATCAGCAGGTTGAAATTGATTATATTGATAACGATTACGTTGAGGGTAACGGTAGTTTTGGACATATTCTTGAGATTTCTGTCGGTTGTAAGGGTGAGTTTAAAAATATTGTTAAGTTTATTAATCAACTTGAAAAGAATGTTTTAGTTACCGATGTTTACGGTAGTCATATTTATATGGATGAAAACTTCTCTACCACATTAGCAGATATTAATATTTCAGTTTGGGGGGTAAATCATTAATGAAAAAGTTATCAATCCTTGGAGTGATTATACTTTTAGTTACTGGGTTAGAGGCACTCTCGTTAAGTAAAGAGGAGATTACAAACATGGTCTCTAAGATAAAAAAAGAGAGATTGGGTATACAGTTAAATACATTAGATGGAACACCAAACCCTTTTGCCATTAGAAAGCAGGTGCTAGAGAAAAAAAAAGTTGAAGAGGTTAAAAAGGTAATTAAGTTAAAAAAAACTTTTACTCACCAATTAACTGCTATACTTAATAATTCAGGATTTATTGATGGAAAGTGGTATCGAGTTGGTGATCAATTAAATATCTACACCATTACTTTTATTGGTACAAATAGTCTGGTTTTAAAAAATGGAAAAGAGCATAAAATCCTTAAAATTCCAGAACGAGAGAAAAAATTTAAAATATTGAAAGGGGATAAAAAATGAGATTTTTAAAAAAAACTGTTTATATAACTATAATGTCATCTCTATTTTTAGCACTACTTATTTCACCAGCACAAGCAAATAGATGTTCTACTCAGATGTTTACCGTAACGCTAAACAGTTCACTAACTTATGGTGATGTGATTGAAAATTTAGCAGAAGAGTGTGGATTAACACTGTTGGTTAAAGATGTTGGAGCAAAAAAAAGGTTACAAGAGAATCTCTACTTTGTAAAGCTTTATAACGCATCACTTGATGAGTTTTTAGATGTTATCCTAAAAGAGAACAATATTAATTATGATTTAGATGGGAATAGACTTAAAATTTCGTATCTTCGTACTAAAACGTTTCATTTAAATTATATTGCAGGTGAGAGAACGGGTAAAAGTAACGCCCATGTGACCATTGCCAATAACAGTAATGGTAGTGGAGAAGAGAGGAGTACCTCGGGTTCTAAAACAGGGGTTTCTATTGAGAGCAGTGATAATTTTAACTTTTGGTCAAAAATTACCAAAGAGTTACACAGCTTGATCAATCGTCCCGAGGACAGTTATGAAGCTCCTGAGCCGATTATTAATCAAGAAGCGGGGATGATTACGGTTACAGGAACTCCTCAGCAGTTAAGTAGAGTAGATATTTATATCAAAGAGATTACACGACAACTTAAAAGTCAAGTATTGATTGATGTACAGATATTAAGTGTAACCTTTGATGACAGTGCCACGACAGGGATTGATTGGTCTCAGCTTTATAGCCTTCAAAACTTGACATTGAGCTCTTCTTTTAGTTGGACGATTGGAGATATGGGAATCGCAACACCTGAAGAGAGTGTTTCTACCAATGGAGGAACCATGATTGCTGAAGGCTCACTACAGGTGAATGAGATTGTTAAATTTTTAAAGACCCAAGGGGATGTTCGCTCTATCTCAAACCCTAAGGTTTTAACACTGAATAATCAACCTGCCCTTATTAGTGTGGGAAATGAACTTTTTTATAAACTTCAGTCTACTTCTACTACTCTAGTTGGAACTGCTGGAGGAACACAAGGGAGCAATGAAACTATAGATTCTGTATTTGCAGGTGTTTTATTGGATATTACCCCTGAGATTTCTATTGATGGGTCAATTACCTTAAAGATAAATCCTTCGATTAGTGATACTTTAAATGCTGTTAAAAGAGATGATTCAGGTTCAAGAACTATTCCTCCTGATTTGTCTCGAAAGCAGATTTCGTCGGTGGTCACCATACAAGATGGTCAACGTATTATTTTAGGAGGGCTTATCTCTTCCAAAACTGGAACCATGGTCTCGAAGGTTCCTCTTTTAGGGGATATTCCTCTGTTAGATACCCTATTTAAACGAGAGATAAAAATTGATAGTGTCGAAGAGTTGGTGCTTATTATTACTCCACATATTATCAATGGCAAAAGTAATTTCTCTCTCAAAGATTTAGGGTACAGAAAGTTACTAGATGAAGCAGAGTAAATTTAAAGATGTCAAAAATATTTTTATTGATACCGTAGATACTGAAAGCTACGTAGAGTTAGACTCCATGCGTTACAATTGCGAGGTATTAGAAGAGAGTTTAAAGAAACCGTTAAAGATGATACTTCTGTTTGGTAAACCAGGAACGGGGAAGAGTATGACCCTGAACCGACTCTGGTTTAACCTAAAAAACAGCCGAGAGATACACTATTTTGATGCCCCTATTCTAAGCGAAAAAGCGTTTTTAAGAAGTATTTATGAGTCGATATCTTCTCAGCAGATACCACAAAATATGCGTGTTAATTTTGATGGACTGTTGAAGTATTGTCAAAAACTAAGAGGAGAGCGAGAGATTGTTTTTTTATTAGACGAGTGTCAACTCTACAGTGAAGCGTTAATGGAGAAGATTCGACTGCTCTCTGATACACGGGTGGTAAAATTTGTAATTACTTTACATAAGACTGAAAATGAAGATGTGATTGCCAAAGAGCATTTTAAGACACGTATTTGGGAGATAGTAGAGCTTCTGAATGCAGGTGAAGAGGATTTGAACGTTTATATACAAAAGAAATTGATACGAAAAGGTTTTGTAGAGGTTGCCAATATGTTTTCTAAAAAAGATATTAAATTTATTCATACCCACAGTAAGGGTAACTTTAGAGAGACCAACAAGTTTTTATATACTTTTTTTAGCATCTATGAGTATTACGACCTTCATCAACCTGAAAGAATATCATCACATAAGTTTTCTAAAAAAATTCTTGAGATGACCGCCATTAAATTAGGATATATTTATGATTAATACCAAACAGCTTGAAAAAAGATGGTACCGATATAAGACAAAAAACTTTATTCTTTTTTTCGCAGGATTTTTACTATTTTTGTTGTTGCCCTATGGGGGGTATTATCTTTTAAATTATGGAAATCCCATGGAGGAGAAAAATAGTTTGAATACCCCTGTTGTTCAGATGGATAGCACGTCAATTAAAGAGGTAAAGCTTGAAGAGAAACCTATCGTAGAGACAATATCTGTAGCTAAAGAGCATAATTTAACACCCATAACCCCTAGCGAAGTGATCCTCTCGCCCGTTATTCCCATTGTTGATTTTACTCAAGAGAAGTCAAACGATAGAGCCAATAAGAGAGTGGTAGAGAAAAAGAGTGTATCTCCTAAAAGAAAAGAGAAGAGCAGGTTGGTTCAAGCCAAACCCTCTACCTATCTTACTCCCAATGAACTCTCAGTTGTAAATGGTACAGCACCTAACAGAGAGACCAAAAAAATTCATTTTCAAAGTAGTAGTAGTAATTACATGGAGATTATGAAACAAAAGTTTCATGAGAATAAAAACCCCCGAGAGGCGATGTTACTGGCAAATGCTTATTATAAAGCAGGTAACTACATACACTCAGAGAAGTGGGCATTGAAGGCAAACAGTTTAGATAAAGATTTAGAAGAGAGTTGGTTACTTTTTGCCAAATCAAAAAAACAACAGGGATCACGCAACGAGGCAGTAAAAATATTAGAGACCTACTATAAAAAAAGCAAATCTACTAAAGCTAAAATGTTGATTCAAAAAATTCACTCAGAGGGGTTACAATGAGACTATTTTTCTTTTTGATTTTGTTGACTTCAGCTCTATTCTCATCGAATCTTTCAACCCTTTATAAATACTACGAAAAGCAGGAGTATGATAAGGGGTGCAGTTATGGAATGAAGTATTATAAAAAAAACAGAAGTAACGAGAAGTATCTGACACTTTATGGACTCTCTTGTTTAGAGACAGACAATATAGACCGAATTAGTAAACCGATGTTACGGCTTAATAAAAGCAAGGCTTCAAGAGAAAACGCCAGTTATTTTGCCACCATTTTACTTCAAAAACAGCTTTTGAAACAGGCTCTTTTAGATGCGAAACCCTTAGGGAATTTAAGGTTGCCTAAAACAGATTTTATACTCTCTAAAATTTTTAGACTTTTTGTTCAGAAAAAATATCAATTAAGTGATGAGGTCTACTCTTTTGAAGAAGAAAATATAAAGTATCAGCTCTATCTGGACGATAAGGATAAGATGATTATTGACAGCTATCAAAATGGTAAATTTACCAAGCGTTATCGCTATAAATAGGAGAAGGTATGGAAAGAGTAATTGAGTTATTTATTAAAGAAAACGTGCTAAGTCAAGATAAATTAGATTTTTTTATTAAGAAGTATGGCGAACATCGGGTGACAATTGATAATCTTATTAAGGTGAGAATTCTTAATCGTGATGAGATGGAGGAGCTGTTGATTAAAGAGCTTCGTATGCATACCATCGAGATGGAAGAGTTAGAACCAATCCATGGGATTGACACCACACAACTGCTTAAACGGATTGCTCGAAATCAAGATATTGAGTATATAGAGATTAATGATGTGAGCATAGATTATAAATTGCTCAAGCGATTCCCTCTAAAGCAGTTGATGCGTTTTAATGCACTCCCTCTTTATGAAGATGATGAGTCCCGTGTAACGGTAGTATTTGAGAACCCTTCTGATTTTGAAGCCAAAGGAGTCATAGAGAGATTTTTTCATGGTAAGATTATGGTGGTAGCCATTGCGAAAGCACAGATGATACGTCGAGAACTCTCTAGGCTTAAGACCAATGAAGATGTTGAAGAGTTTGCAGAGGATATTAAGAATGACCTAGAAGAGGGGACAAGTGAGGTTGAAGATAGTAACGAATCCCCAGCTGTTTTAAAACTGATTGATACTATTTTAGAGACAGCAATTGATGGAAAGGCGAGTGATATTCATATTGAAGCAACTGAAAATTACTGTATTGTTCGGTACCGTGTTGATGGGATGCTACAAGAGTATTTTAGACTGGAAAAGAAGATATTTGCTCCTTTGGCATCACGAACGAAACTGCTCTCTAACCTTGATATTGCCGAGAAACGAAAACCACAAGATGGACGATTTACCCATATTGTAAGCGGGAATGTATTTGACTTTAGGGTCTCGACCCTCCCCACACTTTTTGGTGAATCTATTGTTATGAGAATTTTGGATAAATCAAAAGCGTTGATAAAACTAGAAGATGCAGGAATGAATGCCGAAGCGTATAAAAAATTTCAAAAAGGGATTAAATCTCCTTACGGGATTATGTTGGTAACGGGTCCTACGGGTTCAGGTAAAACAACCACTCTTTATGGGGCATTGAATGCGATTATTGATGTTAAAGATAAGATTATTACGGTTGAAGACCCTGTAGAGTATCAAATGGAAGGAATTCAGCAGGTGCAGGTGAGTGCCAATACAGGGTTAACCTTTGCTGCAGCTTTGCGTTCCATTCTACGACAAGATCCCGATAAGATTATGATTGGAGAGATTCGAGACCAAGAAACCCTACGTATTGCCATTGAAGCCGCGTTAACAGGTCACTTGGTTCTCTCGACTCTGCACACCAATGATGCCATTTCAGCCATTAGTCGAATGCAAGATATGGGAATCGAGGATTATCTGTTGGCAGGTGCAGTTATTGGGATTCAGGGGCAGAGATTGGTACGAAAAATATGCCCTGTATGCAAAGAGGTTGAAGAGGTTAACCCTGAGAGTTTTAAAGAGATAGCCCATTTTCTTCCTGAAAATCCTGTTTTTTATAAAGGAAAAGGGTGTGCTGTTTGTAACAATAATGGATACTCAGGCAGAGAGATGATTTCAGAGGTACTTCTGATTTCTGAGAAACTCTCGACCATGATTGCCAACAGTGCAACCAAAGATTCAATGAGAGAACAGGCCTATAAAGAGGGGTTCTCTACGATGCTCCAAGATGGGGTGAATAAAGCACTTCTGGGTAAAACAACCCTTGAAGAGGTTCTAAGAGTAGCAAGGTAAAGAGTATGAATTATTATAAAGTAACCATGACCAATCGTGGAAAAAGAACCACCGAAGTTCTAAAAGCCAAGAGTAAAATAAGTGCAATCCGTAGTGCCAAGCAGGAGTTTACAGGATTTAATATCTTAAAAGCCGAAGAGACCACTCCTGATATGGGTGCAAAACTGGCAGATTTACTGGCAGGACTTAAAAAAACATTTGAACCCAAAATTGATATAGGTCATAAGATTTCTTCTATTCGTCAAATAGCCGTTATGACCGATGCAGGTATTTCGATTCATGATTCAATAGAAGAGGTGGCTAAAAATACAGAAAACCCTAAATTAAAAACTATTTTTAGAACCATTGGTAACGATATTAATGCAGGTAAAGGGATAGGTGACTCAATAGAGCCTTATAAAGAGGAATTTGGGCATGTGGCAATCGCCATGACCAACTTGGGTGAGAAGACAGGTAATATTGCTGGGGCATATCATAAACTGGCAAATATATTGGAGAGCATCCGAGACAATACCAAAAAATTTAAAAAAGCAATTCGTACCCCACTTATCACACTAGCAGCGATGGGCGTTGCCTTTACCATTTTGATTATGGTGGTGGTTCCAAAGTTTAAAGAGATGTTCGAGAAGTTTGATTCAGCTCTACCTATTCCTACCCAAATTCTTTTGGCTTTAGAACATGCGTTAAATAATTATGGACTCTATATCATGATTGGTTTAGGGGGGGGGATTTTTATGATGATGCACACCTATAAGAACAGTGATGATTTTAAATATAAAGTCGATAAGCTTTTGGTGAACCCCAAGTTTTATCTGATTCATAAAATTATCTTTTTTGCGACCATGCACAAATATACCTTGGTCTTTGGTGAGTTGGTTAAGTCGGGTATTCCTGTCTCGGAAGCCCTTGATACAGCAGTAGGTATGGTAGATAATCTTTATATCAAAAAGAAGCTCTTAACCGTCAATGCCAATATTGCACGGGGTATCAGCCTTTCCGATGCTTTTGAGCAGACAGAACTTTTTGAGAACATGCTTTTACAGATGATACGGGCAGGTGAAAGCAGTGGACAACTGGACATGATGCTAGAGAAGGTCGAGGGGTATTATGATAGCAGATTCCAAGATTTGATTGATAACCTTGCTGCATATATCGAGCCAATTATGCTCTTTTTTATTGCAGGTTTGGTACTGCTAATGGCACTGGGTATCTTTATGCCAATGTGGGATTTAGGAAAGGCAGTAAAATAGCCAATAGGTGGAGTCTTCTCCACCTCTGCAAGTGTTTTTACGTTAGTTTATGGTAAAATCCACCACATTAAACAACAAGGTTCTTCTTTGAAAACAATCACAATTATTGATACTTTTGGCTTCTTTTTTCGTTCATATTTTGCCCTGCCTCCACTTAAAAATTCTGCTGGATTTCCTACGGGTTTGCTGACAGGATTTATTAATTTGGTGGATGCTCTGCGTCGTGACCACAATACGGATTATATTGTATTTGCATTGGATAGTAAGGGTAAAACATTTAGAAATGATATTTATGAAGCCTATAAAGCCAATCGTGATGCTCCTCCTGAAGATTTGATAAAACAGCTCCCCATTGCGATTGATTGGATTACAGAGATGGGGTTTGCGAATCTTTCTAAAGAGGGCTATGAGGCAGATGATGTAATTGCAACGGTGACCAAGTATGCACTAAAGCAGGGGTTAAAGGTAAGGATTGTGTCGCATGATAAAGATTTGTATCAGATGATAGAGAATGGTCGGGTGGTGATGGTTGATTCGGTAAAGAAAAAAGAGATTACCGAAGAGGGGTGTATTGAAAAGTTTGGGGTGCATCCCAAAGATTTTATTAATTTTCAAGCCATTTTAGGTGACAGTTCAGACAATGTACCAGGGGTTAAGGGAATTGGTCAAAAGGGGGCGAGTAAGTTAATTAATGTTTACCATACCCTAGAGGCAATTTATGAAGATATAGAGAACGTAGGGACTCCACGGACTCAAAAACTGTTGCTAGAGAGCAGAGAGAAAGCTTTTTTATCACGAGATTTGGTTCGGATGCGTACCGATATATTTAAAGATTTTGATTTAGAGAGTTTTGCGTTTGAAGATAAGAATTATTTGAGTTGTTTAATGGATGATTTTGAATATTATGAGATGAAACAAGCACTAAAAAGGGCAAGAGTTGGGATGTCAAGTGAAGAGATAGAAGAGGAAGATGCTACCCCTACAGACTCTTTTGAAGCAATTACACTTGATAGTAAAGAAAAACTTTTTAATATTATTGATACCATTACACCCCAAACACTGGTGGCATTAGATACCGAGACCATGGGTTTAGATACTAAAAAAGATAAAATGGTGGGCTTCTCTTTTGCCTTGGATGATAAAAAAGCCTACTATGTGCCAATCGCTCATAGTTACTTAGGGGTAACCGAACAAGTTGCTTATAATGATGCTATAGAAGCGATTAAAAAAATACTTCAGTCTAAAGTTGTGGGGCAAAATTTAAAATTTGACCTTTCATTACTTTATTATCAATATGGAGTAGAAGAGGTAGTCCCCTTTGCTGATACCATGATTATGGCATGGTTGCTTGATCCTGGAAGTAGAGTAGGATTGGATGCTTTGGCTCAAAAGTTTTTTAATTATGAGATGAAGCCCTTTAAAGCAATGGTTAAAAAGGGGGAGACCTTTTCCAATGTTGATATAGAGTTGGCTACTTTTTATGGGGCAGAGGATGCGTGGATGACCTATAAGCTCTATTTTGCACTGGGAGATGCAATGGATTTGGCTTCGGTGACCCACTTAAAAGAGGAAGCTACTGACGTAGAGTATCCTTTTATAAATATATTAATTGCCATGGAGAGTCAAGGAATTAAACTTAATATTGGTAAATTAGAATCACTTGAAAATATGTTAAGTAATCGTATTGTTGAGTTAACTCAAGAGATTTACCATCTGACCAAACGCGAATTTAATATTAAATCAACCCAACAGTTGGGCAGTGTCTTGTTTGGAGATTTAGGGCTTAAAGGTGGGAAAAAGACCAAAACAGGTTTTAGTACCAATGAAAAGGTTTTAAATACGTTGATAGATGAGCATGAGGTGATTCCTAAGATATTGGAGTTTAGAACGGTACAGAAGATGCTCTCTACCTATGCCTTGCCTCTTTTAAAATTGGCAAAAACAGATAAAGAGCATCGTGTCTATACCTCATTTTTACAAACAGGAACAGCGACAGGGCGATTAAGCTCAAAAGAGCCAAACTTGCAAAATATTCCTGTTCGCTCTAAACTAGGGCGAACTGTTCGAGAGGCATTTGTGGCGAAAGAGGGGTATAAACTTTTAAGTATTGACTACTCTCAAATTGAACTTAGACTGTTGGCACACTTCTCTAAAGATAAAGCCTTGATGAGTGCTTTTAATGAAGGGCTTGATATTCATATGGCAACAGCTGTTAAACTTTTTGGAGAAGAGGATGCCAAAGAGAAAAGAAGTTTTGCTAAATCGGTTAATTTTGGTCTGCTCTATGGTATGGGTGCTAAAAAACTCTCGGATGAGTTGGGGATTACGGGTGTTGAAGCCAAAGAGATTATTAAAAATTATTTTGCCTCTTTTCCCACAGTTAAAAGCTTTTTAGAGCAGATTCAAGAGGATGTAAAAAAGAGAGGTTTTGTAGAGACCCTTCTGAAACGAAGAAGATTTTTTGACTATGAAGGTGCTAATGGAATACAGAAATCAGCTTTTATGCGTGAATCTGTGAATACAGTCTTTCAAGGAAGTGCGGCTGATTTAATTAAACTCTCGATGATAGAGATAGAGAAAACGATTAAAAAAGAGAATATTGATGGAGCAATGCTTCTTCAGATTCATGATGAACTTATTTTTGAAGTGGCAAAAGAGCATGTAGATGAGGTAGGGCAACGTTTTAAACAGATTATGGAAAATGTTGTAAAGCTGGATATTCCTCTGGAGTGTTCGGTGAGTATTGGTAACTCTTGGGGTGAATTAAAGTAATGATTGAAGGCAAATAGAGATGAGTATTATAGATAATAATATTTTAATTGATTATTCTTGATGTAAATATGCCTGTAATGGGTGGATTAGAACTGCTTGAGAAGTTAAAAAAAGATGAGAAATTAAAATATATACCAGTTATTATGGTCACAGCAGAAGATGAAGAGCGTCATAGGGCATTAGAGCTGGGTTCAGAAGATTTTTTATTGAAACCGATTGATATGTGATTGAGCTTCGGTTTAAGGTAAATAATCTGTTAAAGCTAAAAAAGTTTAACGATTTACAGCAGTTTTTTAACCATCGTTTAGAAGAGGAGATTGCCAAAAAGGCATTATGTATGAAGCAAGTTTTTTGAAATATTATGATTTTGTAGTAGAATAGAAAGATGATGTGACACTCCTTGCAATAAAATCTGTATAGTTTTAGAAAAGTGTTTAACTCTAAAGATAATTTACCCCTTATTTAGCACTTTTTTACTAAAATAACGCAGAAAATCTACCATACATTAGGAAGTAACATATGTCAAAACCGTTAGATAATTTAGATGAGGTTTTAAAAACCCATAAACTAAGCCAAGAAGAGTACACCCATATATTAGAAATATTGGATGGTAGACACCCCAACATTGTAGAGCTTGGAATTTTTTCAGCCATGTGGTCTGAACACTGTTCTTATAAATCGAGTAAAAAATACCTTAATGGTTTTCCTACTAAAGCTCCATGGGTTATTCAAGGACCTGGAGAAAATGCTGGTGTTATTGATATTGGTGGAGGAATGGCTGCTGTTTTTAAAATGGAGTCACATAACCACCCAAGTTTTATTGAGCCTTTTCAAGGGGCAGCTACGGGTGTTGGTGGAATTTTAAGAGATGTATTTACCATGGGTGCTAGACCTGTCGCAAATATGAATGCCCTTCGGTTTGGTAACATTGTTAACCAAGATAAAACAGCCAAGTATCAAAGACACTTGGTAAAAGGTGTGGTTGAAGGTATTGGTAGTTATGGAAACTGTATGGGTGTTCCAACCATTGGTGGTGAAGTTTCGTTTGATGAGTCTTACAACGGTAACATTTTAGTCAATGCTTTTGCTTTGGGTCTCTGTAGAACAGATGAAATCTTTTTAGGAATTGCAGAAGGTGTTGGAAACTCTGTGATGTATGTGGGGAGTAAAACAGGTCGTGATGGTCTAGGTGGAGCTGTTATGAGTTCTGATTCATTTACAGAAGAGTCTAAATCTTTACGCCCTACGGTTCAAGTGGGAGATCCATTTATAGAAAAACTTCTACTTGAAGCGTGTTTAGAGCTTTTTAAAACCAAAGATGTGGTTGTAGGAATTCAAGATATGGGGGCTGCGGGGCTTACAAGTTCTGCCTTTGAGATGGCTGGAAAGTCTGGTTCAGGTATGATTATGAACTTAGATCAAGTACCAGCAAGAGAAGAGGGGATGACCCCTTATGACTTTATGCTTAGTGAGTCGCAAGAGCGTATGCTTATTTGTGCTAAAAAGGGTAAAGAGCAAGAGATTATTGATATTTTTGAAAAGTGGGACTTGGATGTTGCTGTGATTGGTGAAGTGACTGATACAGGAAACATGGAACTGTTTTGGTATGGAGATAAAGTATGCGATATACCAATTGCTCCTGTGAGTGAAGAGGCTACTATTTTAAATAGACCAACTTCAAGACCTAAGTATTTGGATGAAATTTCAGAAAAGACTCTTGACTCTTATGATGAGGTTGATAACCAAGTAGCATTTGAAAAGCTTCTAGGGTCTATGGAAGTGGTGGATAAAGCATGGATTTATGATCAGTATGACTCAATGGTACAGACCAACACCACCAAAGCCCCTGGCTCACTAGATGCGTCGTGTATTCGTATTAAAGAGAATGGTAAGGCATTGTCCATGAGTGCTGATTGTAATCCTCGTTACTGTTATATTGATCCACATAAAGGTGGAGCTTTAGCCGTAGTAGAATCGGGACGTAATGTTGCGATGAGTGGAGCTAGACCTTTGTCTATTACAGACTGTTTGAATTTTGGTAACCCTGAGAACCCTGAGGTTATGTGGCAGTTTGCAGAGGCTTGTGAAGGGATTAAAGAGGCGTGTTTGGCTCTTGATACACCTGTTGTTTCGGGAAATGTATCTTTGTACAATGAAACCAATGGAATTTCTGTATTCCCAACACCTGCGATTGCGATGGTGGGACTCAATGAAGATGAAAACAGAGTTTTAGCATCATCATTTCAAGAAGATGAGAATCACTTGGTACTTATAGGTGAAACAAAAACTGAATTTGGTGGTTCACTCTATATTAAAGAGTTGTTTGGTGAGACTGCTGGAAGTTTAACAGATATTGATTACAGCAAAGAGCTTGGACTTTGGGAACTTGTGATAGAAGCCAATAAAAAAGGACTGCTTGAATCGGCTAAAGATTTAAGTTCTGGTGGAATTGCCATTGCTCTGGCTAAAATGTCAGCCGTATCAGGTAGAGGTGTGATTGCAGGAATACGCCTTGAAGATAAAAGAGCTATTTTTGATGAGTCACAAAGTAGAGCTATTTTAGAAGTAAGCAGTAAAGAGAATCTTGAAGCGGTTATAGCAATGGCAAAAGCTTTGGGGCTTAAGACCGATATTATTGGTAAAGTTGGTGGTGATAGTGTAAAGATAAACAGTGTAGAGATGGGCTTAGAAGAGCTAAAATCTATCTATTTTAAAAGCTTTAAAGCAGTGATAGAGCAAGATATATAGAACCTTAAAACGGTTCTATACACATTCACACTCTTTGGTAACACTGTCACATATAATATCTAGGCTTTTATCTTCACATCCGATTATTTCGATATTGGCAAGAGTTTTCTCGTTAAGCGTGTCTAAGTAATCTTCTGAATAGACAATGATAATATCATCGGTACTCTCTTCTGTTTCAAAAATAGTTTCATCAGTAATTAACTCTGCTGCAGCTAGGGTCTGTTTTTCATAATAGGCATCATCTTTTATTATTGTATCTTGGATAGCAATATCATCTTCAAAAAAATCATCAGCATAGAGATCATCGGTATAGTTTTCGTTTGGTAAATCATCAATGACAATAAATTCAGTTGGTTGATTCCCTGTAAAAATAGAGGTGATATAGATAATTGGTTCAGTTATTAATGATTTTATATTTAAAATTTTGTTTTGATAAAGACCTTTGGATTGAGTATCAGGAGAGGTAGGTTTTTTAATAATTTTTGCCATACAATTACCATTGGGGCAATCATTTGAATCTGCATAGAGAGCAGGTGTTAATGATATTATCGCTACAAATAGAAACGATAAAAGATTTCGAGTGTTAATCATCAAGATAAATCCTTTTTTTTGAACTGCTTTCCCTTATAAATATTATAATACATTTCAACTATTATTTATCCATAGTTAAGGGATTTTTGTACAAAAAATATCTAATTTCCTAGTTTATGTGATTAAGTTAAACATGAGTTTTTAATAATATTTTTATTTGTGTTCGTATCGTTCATTCCTATTTTTAAGCATTAGAAAATGATTGCCAATTTGCAACTTTATGGATATTTGGAAACCCATCTAAAATTTCTTGTGGTTGAAAGTTGGGTTTGTAGGCAAAGGCTTTACATCCATCAACCCAGTACCCCAAGTAAATCCATGGAAGTTTTAAGACTTTTGCCAACTCTACTTGATAGAGAAGAGAGTAGGTTCCCAATGACAAGTTAGGATACTCTGGGTCATAATAGAAATAGATAGAGGAGATACCGTCATCAAGTACATCAATCAAATCAACGCCAATAAGTTTCTCATCTTGAAAGTAGAGTACCTCTTTACCAAATTCATGTGCCCCCTCTACAAAGTTCTCTTTATACTCTCGTGGTGAGATATTACGATGAGACCAATCATCCTTTTGGTGTTTAAAAGAGTGATATTTATTATAGAGTTCAATATGGGCTTGGGTAAGGGTGGGTTTTTGGATAATTATCTCGGTGGCATGATTACGTTTAATGGCTTTCCGTTGTGATTTACGCAGTTTAAAATGTTCAACATCAATACGAATTGATTTACACTCATTACACGCCTCACATATGGGGTGAAAATAGTAGCAACCAAATCGACGCCAACCACGATGAATCAGTGCAGTATTGTAAGATTGTGATGCTTGTTCAATATGCTTGTAGTACATTCGGACATTTTTATCTTCTAAATAAGCACAAGGATAGTCCAGCATACAAAAGTCTGTTGAGAGTGGTTCTGTTTCTTTAAAAATTGTATCGTTCATAAGATAGATTTTACCAAAAGAATATGAATCTTATGGTGTTTTAACAGTAGAAGTTATCACTTCGTTCTAATTTTTATCTTATAATTTTAAAAAATTAAAGAACTATCTCTCTTACTCCTTTATTATTGGGTGCAGTTAAAACACCCATCTCTTGAAGTTGTTCTATAATATTAGCCGAACGGTTGTATCCTATTTGAAGTTTTCTTTGAAGGTAAGAGATAGAGGTTTTCTGGTCGGTTAATATAACCTCTTTTGCCTGTTCATAGAGTTCATCTAACTCTCCAACCACTCCTTTTCCTCTTAAACCATCACTATTTTCATTGAGTAGATACTGTTCATCGTATTCAGGCTCACGTTGCTCTTTTAAAAAATCGACAATTTTTTCAATCTCCTCTTCTGAATTCCACGGAGCATGTAGACGTACCAGTCCATTGGTTCCAGGGGGAGTAAAAAGAGCATCTCCACGACCAAGTAAAGAGTCAGCACCCAAGGCATCTAAGATAACTTTAGAGTCAATTCTTTGTCCTACTCGGTAACTTAGCCGTGAGGGTAGATTGGCTTTAATTAGTCCTGTAACCACATCAACGCTGGGACGTTGTGTGGCAACAATGAGGTGAATACCACTTGCTCGTGCCATCTGTGCCAGTCGTGCGATAGAGTATTCAACATCTTTACCTCCATTCATCATTAAATCTGCCAGTTCATCTATTATTACCACAATAAAAGGGAGTGTGTCATTGCCATTTTTTTTCATTTTTATATTGTAATTGTCTATATTTTTGGTTCGACTCTCTGCCATTATTTTATAGCGACGTTCCATCTCTGCTACCATATTTGCCAACGCTACAATGGCTTTATCTGAATCGGTAATAACAGGGGTAAGCAGGTGGGGTATATCGTTATAGATAGAAAATTCCAACATTTTGGGGTCAATCAGCATCAGTTTTAGATGGTCGGGATCATTTTGGTACAATAGTGATAGAATCATGGCATTAATTCCCACCGACTTACCAGAACCTGTGGTTCCTGCAATAAGTAAATGGGGGAGTTTTTTTAAATCGGTCACAAAAGGATTGCCCACAATATCTTTTCCTAAAGCGATGGTTAATGGTGATTTTGAGGTGGTAAAAATCTCATTTTCTAAAATATCACGCAGATAGATGGTATCAAAGTCATCATTAGGAATCTCTATACCCACAACATCACGCCCTGGAATAGGGGCTTGAATACGGATGGTTTCGGCACGTAATGCCATGGCAAGATCATCTTGAAGGTTAAGAATCTTAGAGATTTTAACATTTGGTGCAGGTTTAAACTCAAAAGTTGTTACCAATGGACCACTATAAATATCCATCACTTCACCTGTAATTTTAAATTGTTTTAATTTCTCTAAAAGCTCATGAACTTTTCTATCTATCTCTGCTTCATTGATTTTTTTAGATACATTGGGTGGCGAGGCTAAAAAATCTAGTTTTGGCAGTGTAAAATTTTTAGGTGTTTCTTGAATACCTTTTTCTAGCTGATTCATCAGTTCACGATTCTGTTTTAGTTCCTCGATAATGTTGGCACCTGATTGGCTCTCTTCTTCAATAGGTTTCTTTACCTCATCAGTGATTTTGTTAATATCATTAAGGGGACGATTTTCTAAAAAATTGTTCTCTTTTTTCTGAAGAGGTATTTTTTTCTTAGGCGTTCTTTTTTTAGGAGAGAGTTTTTTAGCCCTTTTCTGATTAAGCACTTGAGGCTCTTTTGGGACTCTTACTCTTCGTTCCGAGACAATAGTGGTCATAATCTCTGTGCTTCTTTTATCAAAAAAAGGATTTTCTACATCAATAAAAAGTTCTTTAACTCTTTTAATAATGTAATCTTTTATCTTGTTTAGATTTTTTTTAATACTTTCTAAACTGGGAATATCTTCAATCAAAAGTACCAATGCAATCATAAAGGTAAGAAGCCAAAAAAGCCATAAACCTGCTTTTCCTATATAGGGGAGCAGAAAAAGTTTAAGGGTAGTGCCAATGCTTCCACTTTGGTTAAATTCTAAAAGAAGTGACTGTAATACAATAAATGAGATAAAGAGTATTATCCATCCTACATAAAAATCAACTTTTTCCCATAGATGTCGATGGTGATATATTTTATATAGAGGATAGAGTAGAATAATTAAGTCAATATAGGCTAAATAACCAAAAAGTTCTAAATTACCCTCGCCATAGACTCGACCTATATTTCCCACCATATCGGTAGAGTGAAAAATTGTTGAAAAAGCACCATAAATAAACAGTATAAAGATTATTATTATCCAAATATACACCAAAGCTCCTAAAATTGTAAGATTTTTAATCAAAAAGTCATGAAAAAGAATAGATTTTTAAAATTATAACAAAGTTTTAGAAAGATGAGATTTTTTTCTATTTAAAATGCCTATTTCTCGACGTTTTGGAGATTATTTTATTGAAATACTTGTTTTTTTAAATAAAAAATTGTAAAATTGAAGGTATATATTTTTAAAAGGAATTACGAATGAAAAAAGCTGAATTTATTGATGCAGTTGCAGACAAGGCTGGGTTATCAAAAAAAGATGCAAATGAAGCGTTGAATGCTATCCTAGAGACGATTACAGAAGCACTAAAAAATGGTAAAACGGTAAGTTTTATTGGTTTTGGTTCATTCTCAACAGTAGAGAGAGCAGCAAGAGAAGCTCGTGTACCATTAACAGGAAAAACAGTTCAAATTCCTGCAAGAAATGCAGTTAAATTTAAAGTTGGTAAATCTTTAAAAGACTCTGTAGCATAGTTTAACACTGTTTTAAGTTTCTTTACTGTAATATTGCATTCCAATTTAATTTGGAATGTGCCACAGTGATGGAACTGGTAGACTTGGTAGACTCAAAATCTTCTGCCTTAGGGCGTGTCGGTTCGAATCCGACCTGTGGTACCATATTTTTATTTCTTCCTTATTTTTAACAATAAATAAAACAGCGACTTATTACAATCAAAATTATAATTTTAACTCCTCTAAAGTAACTCTTTGACAAATGCATCAAACCAAATAACATATTTCGAGATATTAAATCGCTACAAGTCAAGTGTTATGAGGTAAATTATCTGATTTAAGTTTAGCTTTGATGAATTAAATAGAGATATTAAGTGGAGAAATCAAGTATATAAACTGTAAAATACGCTTAAAAAAATATAAATCAATAGGATACAAAATTAAGTATGAAAAAAATCAAAACATCATTTTCTGGTCATGATAAATTTGATTGTAAAATAGATTGGATTACAAAAGGTTTAGAAGCCTATCAAGAAGACAACACTATATTTATGCAATCAAATATTGAAGCGACTATTTCAAAACTAGGGCTTGGAAGCAATATGGTTAAATCATTAAATCATTGGATGAAAGTTTTTGCGTTGATTGATGAAGAAAAACTAACTATGCTTGGGCAGACTATTTTAGATAATGACCCCTATTTGGAAAATAGTGATACACTTTGGATATTGCATTGGAATTTGGTTAAGCATAGAGAAAAAGCTTCGTTGTATCATCTGTTTTTTAATAAAATTTATCCACATAAATTTTCTAAAGATGAGATTGTTGAGTATATCGCTTCTTGGTTGAATGAAAATGAGATTAAGTTGTCTCCTACTACGCTGAATGCTGATGTTGATGTTCTTATACGAATGTATAATAACAACCATGGTGAAAATCATAGTATGAGTCTTTTATCAGAGTTGAATATTGTTACAAAATTATCGCAAAGCAGTTATTCTTTAAATATTAATGCCGTTGCTCCTATCTCAGATGAACTATTTTTATATATTTTGTGTGATTACATTGAGATGCAGTATGGTTCAAATGTGACTTCAATCTCTATTGATGATATTCAACGAGGTAAACTAAGTATACAAAAAAGTCTGTGTATGAGTGAGCATTCGTTGTATGGAAAAATAGATAAGTTATCAAAGCTTACAGATAATAAATTTAGCTATTCTGAAACAGCAGGTATTAGACAGATTTATATAACTGAGCAGATGGATAAATCGCTTATACTAGACAAGATATATGGATAAAGGATAGCAGTGTTCTCTTATAAGAATGAACTTACTCTAAAAAATAGGTTTAATAAGTCTACCAATATTATACATGATAAAGAAGATTGTAAAGATTATATTATTACTCAATCTACCAAAGATACATTAAAAACTTTTTTTAAACTTGATTATCATAATTCTATAGCACTAATTGGTCCTTTTGGTTGTGGAAAATCTTCACTACTTTTATATATTAATACATTGTTGGCACAGAGTGAAAATAGTAAACGATGTTTAACACAACTTAAAAAGAGTGATAAGCAACTGTTTAAAATGTATGAAGTCTTTAGTAAAAGTAGAGAGTTTATACGGGTTAAAATAGTGGGAGAACATATCTCATTTAAATCTCAATTTAAAAGTGCTATGTTTGAGCATACTGCTTTTAAATCAACACAGAAGTATTTAAAAGAAAATGAACTTTTTCAAATGAGTAAGGCTTTAGTATTTTTAGATAAAGATTTAAAGAAAAGTAACTATACCGATATACTTTTTTTCATTGATGAGTTTGGAAAGTTTATAGAGTATGGACTAGAAGATACTAACTCTAATGATATTTTTGATTTACAAACATTATCAGAGTATATTAATAAAAAAAGCAACTATAAATTGATTATATCTCTACATAAAGCATTTAGTGAATATACAAACACTCTTACAAGTATGACCTATACAGATTGGGATAAGATACAAGGACGATTTGAAAATATTGTTTTCAGAGATGATTACTATGAGATGCTTAATATATTTAAAGAGACCATCTCTTTGAAAAAGAGTGAACCGATAGGAGAGGCACAGAAGTTAATTGGCTCAATTTGTGATGAGTCAATATTAACCGAAAGTTCTAATATTGAACTGTTTGAAAAGATTACACCGATTCATCCTTTTTCTGCTATTGCTATATCTGAAATATTTACACGGTATTTTCAAAATCAACGCTCTATTTTTTCCTTTCTTTTTTCTACCGAACCTCATGCTTTTCAAGAGTTTATCTCTAAAGAGCAAGAGAAAGTAATATTATACTCTTTATCCAACTTATATGAGTATGTGAGTTATTTACTTAAAGTTTATAATATTCTTTTACCAGATAGAGAGATATGGTATAAGGCTGAACATAGATTACAAGATATTAGAACTAGAACAGAAATAAAACAAGATATTATTAAAACGATTGCTCTTATTCATTCGTTTAAACTCTCAAATACAGTTTTAACTGATGAGAAACATCTTGCTTTAGCCTTATCAGATAGATACTCAAAAAAAGAGATTATGGTTACAATTAGTGAGCTTGTTGATGAAAATATATTGGTTTATCAAGAGCAAACAAAATCTTTTTCACTTTTAGAAGATTCAAATATTAATATCAATAAAGAGTTAAAAAAAAGGTTAGAAGAGAATAAGAATATTGATTTTGAAAAGAAATTAAACGATTTTGTTATTGATAAATTTTTAGTAGCAAAAAGATATTTTGTTGAGTATGGAACTAAACGATATTTTGAAAAAGTTTATGTTTTAAAGAGTGAAAACTTAAAAAATACTACTTATAAAATATTGTTTTCAGATAGTGATAAAGCGTTATTAAAACAAGAGAGTATAGATTCTCCAAAATCTGTTTTTATCCCTTTAGAAAATTTATCTCATCTAAAAGTGCTAATAAAAAAGATGTATCTACTTGAAGAGATACGAGAAGAGTTTTCTGCGATAATTAGTATTGATACCAAAGAGATTATGGATAATATGCTAAGTGATTATACAATTACACTTGAAAAGTTACTTAATGCAAGTTATATGAATGGTTCTATTTTCTACAAAGGAGAAGAGTTTGGATATAGTTCTAAAAAGTTACAAGAGACTTTAAGTGCGATTGCTAAAGAGTCCTATCCTGATACACCGAGAATTAATAATTATACTTTTAATCACACCATTGCTCATAAAGGAGCAAGTACAACTACTGTAAAAAAACTTTTTGAAGGCATGTTGGAAAGTAGTCATTTAAAAAACTTGGGAATAGAAAAACTTCCTGCTGAAAAAGCTCTGTATCTATCGGTTATAGAAAAAGCAGGTATTCATAAAAAGCTAGAAGATGATAGTTATATTTTAAGTGAACCAACTGAGTTGAACTTTTCAAATGTATGGAGATATATATCTAAACTATTGTCTAAAAAGCTTCCATTAGATGTGTTGATAAACAGATTAGAAGAAGAGCCTTATGGACTTAATCGAACTACTGCACTGTTTGTTATATCACTCTTTGTCTTAGTTCATAGAGAGAAAGTAAATATTTTTAGAGATAATACCTATACTTATGTGTTAACAATAGATATGCTAATGAACATGTGGAAAGCGAGTCAAAAATTTCAATTACAACTTATTGAGTTGTCTAAAAAAGAGCAAAATCTATTTAAAAACTATGTAGAAATTGCTACAGATTTTTCAGAGTATAGTTACTCTAAAGAGAAGGTAGTTTCTATCATAAAAACTTTACATGGCAAATTTTCGGTTTTACCTGCTTATGCTAAACAGACTCAAAAGTTATCGAAAGAGGCGATTGCTCTACGGAGTGCGATTATCTCTATGAAAGACCCCAAAGATGCTTTTTTTATAAAATTTCCCAAGGCTTTAGGCTATAAAACTATAGATAATATTTCTAATGATGAGTTTATAGAGAAGTTTAAAAAAGCATTTAATGAAGTAGCCCTAGCTTATAAAGATGAAGTAGTGAATTTTGAAAAGTATTTTTCAGAGATTTTTCATTTTGAGAGTCAATCATTTCCTTATGCGAATGCGTTATTGGAGTTAGCAAAGAAACTAGAAAAAATTGAAGCCTTAGATATTCAAACAAAAGC
>DCAF01000026.1:96213-100235 GCA_002311915.1 Sulfurovum sp. UBA1140
TAAATGAAGAGTTAAATAATGCGTAAAGAACTACATGTCATCTCTATTTCAGGCGGTAAAGACAGTGCTGCCCTTGCTATTTACATGAAAGAGAAGTATCCCGATAGAGAGTTTAAGTATCTCTTTTTTGATACAGAAGAGGAGTTACAAGATACCTATGATTACCTCAATAAATTACAATCTATATTAGGCATTAAAGTAGAATATAAATTTCCTGAAAAATCTTTTAAAGAACTACTTTTACAGCATAATGATTATCTCCCCTCTCCAACAGAACGATGGTGTACAAGAAAGATGAAGCTTGAAACTTTTTTAAATACCATGCAGGAATTTAAAGAGTATACCATTTACAATTATGTGGGTATTAGAGCTGATGAAAATAGAGAAGGGTTAAATAGAGTTGGATGTAATATTTGCCCTTTTGCCTCCCAGTGGAGTGACTATATTATCAATAAACAGTACCCAAATATAGCTAGGAAATTCATTGATACTATTGATGATTGTATGGATAATAGTGATATTGAAAATAAAAAAGAATATTTAGAGTTAGGACATTGGAAAAAAAGAGCTGGTGGAAATTCTATAATGACTAAAAATACTAAAAATTATATTCCTAAAAAAATAGCATAAAAATGCAAAATACTTTGGATTACTATAAAAACAATGCAAAATCTTTAGCCAAAAGATATGAGTCAGCAGATGTTAGTAATATTCAAAATCTTTTATTAGAAGTATTTCCAAAAAAATCTTATTTACTCGAAATTGGCTGTGGTTCTGGTCGTGATGCAAACTTTATGATTAAAAATAAATATAAAGTACTTGGTATTGATGCTTCAACAGAGATGATTAATGAAGCAAAAACCATACATCAATTATTAAAAAATTCTCTACAAGTTACTGTTATCCCTAATGAATTAAATTTTAAAAATAAATTTGATGGCGTTTATTCTATTGCTACATTAATGCACCTTAAAAAAGATGATATTGATACTACGATAGAAAAGATATATGATTCTTTAAAAGTGCAAGGAGTTTTTTTATTTTCAGTTTCTATTCAAAGAGATGATATTAATTCTAACTTTAAAGATTCTAACGGGAGACACTTTACAACAATAAATCAGAATACTTGGCTTAGTATATGTAATGAAAAAGGTTTTAAGACTATTAAAGCAATGACTACAAGTGATGGCTTAAATCGTGATGGTATTGTTTGGCTAACTTGTGTAATGGAAAAATAATTGATTATAGATAATTATATTCCAATTAATAAAAGTCTAAAACAAGAACTTACTGAAATATTAAACCCGTTAGGTTTTTATGAGAATACTAATCTTTTAAGAGGATTGTATTTTGATAATAAAGCTCAAACAAAAGCAATAATTATTGACTACGAAATCTGTAATAAAAAATATCCATTTTCATATACAGAATATACAAAAGAGCAAAATAGTTTGATGGATAATTATTTGTCAGTCTATAGATTTATAGTAGATAACAGTTCTGATATTAAAATATTAGAAACTGAATTATCATCTTTTTTAAATGAAAATTTTCAAGAAGATAAAATTAAAGTAAGTGGAGTAAATCGAGCTTTAGTTGAAATTGACCCAACTATTCCAGAAGCATATTTTGAACAAGCATTTATAGAAATGTATGGTCAACAATCACTAAATAAAGTTGAACGAGAATTTCCAATTATTGACATAAATGGTCAAACACGATGGGTTGACTATATTATCAGACATAAAAATTATAATATTGCTATAGAAAAAAATGGAGAAACTTATCATCATCCAATTATTACACAAAAAAAAGCTTATCAAAAACAACTTATAAAACAAAATTCCTTAGTGGCTTATGACTATAAAGTATTTCGTTGGTCATTAGAGGGGATGAAGTTTAAAGATAATTTTAGAGAAGAAATGAAAAAGTTTTTTGGTAATAAAGATGATTTTTTATTAAGTCAGAAATTATCATTATCAAGAAAGATTACATTATTGCATCATCAATCTACAGCAATTGATGAAATTAATAAACTTCGTTTAGATGGAGAAAAAAACTTTTTAGTTGTTTTGCCTACAGGAACAGGTAAAACAGAAATAATGATTGCTGATATTTTAAATACTTATCATAAAAATATGAGTATTAAAACTTTGATATTAGTACCATCTAAACAGTTGAAAATAGACACTATTAAAAAAGTCTCTTTACGATTTGAAGAAGAGTTTTTAAAACACAATATTAATATTGGTGAAAATAGAAGTAATCAGATTGTAATTCAAACTTACTCTTGGATGAGTAGATATTATCAACAGTTCTCAGTTGATGATTTTAATTATATTGCTATAGATGAAGCACATCATGCAGTTGCTCCAACTTTACAAAAAGTTATACAACATTTTAATCCTGAAACTTTGTTAGGTTTAACGGCAACCGATAAAAGATTAGATGAAAAAAAACTAGAAGATATATTTGGAAAATATACAACAAATTTAAGTTTAGTAGATGCTATAAAACAAAAATTATTAGCACCTATAAAAGCCTTTAGAGTCCAAAGTAATATAGATTTAAGTGAAATTCGTTTTAATGGTAAAGATTATGTATCAACAGATTTACAAAAAAGTGTTATCGTTCCATCTCGTGACCAATTGATTGTTGATGTATTAAATAAATATTTTGTTGGAACTGAAATAGATTTTAAATCAGGTTTAATTTTTTGTATTTCAACAAAACATGCGAAAGATCTAGCCAAAAGAATGCAAGATAATAATATATCTTGTATAGCTGTTAGTGGTAAGGATAGTAAATCAGTAGAATATATTGAACAATATCAAAATGGGGAGATACAGTTTTTAACAACTTGTTCTCTTCTTAATGAGGGATGGGATTCTCCAAGAACTTCAATTATAGTTATGGCAAGACCTACTATGTCAAAAGTTTTGTATACTCAACAAATTGGGAGGGGTACAAGAAAATATAAAGATAAGGAAGCTTTGTATGTAATTGATGTTGTAGATACTTATGGTGGCATGGGGTCATTTAAAAACTCACCTTGGAGCATTCATGCTTTACTTGGAATAAATAATTATAAACAATGGGGAGATATACTTTCACCCGATGAAAAAAAGTTTTCACATGAAGAAATTATTCTTGCTGGATTATATGAAGAAGAGCGAAAATTAGAAAAAATAAATATATTTACATTTGAAAAAGAATATGCTGATTATTTAAGTGATGAACAATTAGCAAGAGAGTTTTTCGTATCTACTGGTACAGTAAAAAGTTGGGTACAAAAAAAGAAAATAATACCATCTGTTACTATTCCAGTTGGTAAGCAAAAGTTAAATTATTATGAACCAAAACAAATTGAAATAATTCGTACAAAACTTAAATTAAAAATTCATGATGAAACAACACAGTTTGATGATTTTTATGAATTTATAAAAGATGGCAAATATTCAATGTCGTATAAAATAATTATGATGTTATCCATGTTAAAAATTGTTGATAATAATGGAGAATGTAATCTTGATGATTTAACAAGGGAATATAGATTCTTTTATAAATATAGATTAGAAAATAATTTAAAAGTTGATAGAGAAAATTGCCCATATTCAGAAATAAATTTTCTTGAAAATAATAGTAAATTAAAAACTAGTATTTTGCAAAATCCTTTTGAAAAGTTTGAAAGAAAACGTTTTATGTATCACTCAAAAGATTTAAACCATATTTCATTTTCTAATAATCTTTGGCAACAAATTTCAAAAGACATTTATAAAATTAAATCTATATTTTTTAATGATTTAATTGAGTATTATAAAGACTTAGATGGTATTGATAATATTGATGAACTAAGAATGTATTGGAAATTATAAAATAGATTTAAATATTGTAGATTTTGAAGTATACTACCCCAGAAAAAACAAACAACATTTTCTAAATCGTTATTCTAAAAAGCTAAAATAACACAAGTCGAAAAAGAATATATAGTTAACCTCTATGTGTCAAGTTCCACCACGTTG
>DCAF01000076.1:0-10775 GCA_002311915.1 Sulfurovum sp. UBA1140
CTTTGCGTCATATTCTCTAATCGCTTTTTGAGCCATTGAGTTCTCCTTTATTGAATCTGTTGGGATAATTCTACCATTAGGAGGATTTATTTTGTATACTTGATAGTTATACTCTGTAGAAGTTTTTATTATTTGTGTATTTTAGGAACATCTATATCCTCACATTTCTCAATGCCATGATATTTTAATTGGTATTGTATTTTTTGATGTTTTGAAGTGTAACAATTCTGCTCTATTTCAGAAAGTTCTAACATCATCCAGTAGGGTTGATAAAAAGGATAAGCAAAATGTTTACGCTTATCGTCCAAAAGGTAAAAAAGTGGTTTATGAAAAACTATCATCATCCAGAAAACCAACAAAGAACCTATCACCACCCTATAACCCCATCTGTACCATCCTTGGAATCGAGGCAAACGAACATAGAGTGTCTGGTAATAAATCACCAACATCAAGACCACCGAAACAATCACATAGGGAGCAAAATCGGTCATAATCACCTGTTGACGCAAAGATAAAACTATAGAGAGAATAAATGCAGTAAAAGAGGTATACCACAATATATCTTTTTTTTCTCGTAACCAAATTCGATAGAGTGCATAGAAAAAATAGATAAAAACTAACGGAGAGAATAGTGCCACATAGAGTCCAAAGAGTTCTAAGAATTTACCTTTTGGTTTACCACCAATATCCAAACCATTAAAATAGAGCAGTCCGATTGCCAAAAAAATAATTGCCATATAAAAAAGTTGGATTTTGCGTTTAAACGCAAAATATATCGCTATTGCGATAAAAAAGATAACCGAAGCATCATGAATCAATAGAAGCAACAGCATAACAACTCCTTGCCATACTATTTGCTTCTTTTCATGCAATAATAAAAACCCCAAAACCAGTGTAATAACCACTACAGCAATATTAACAATTACTGCTGAGGTAATAATACCTGGTAATAGTGCAAAGATTGTGGTTGCCAAGTAGCTCTCTTCTATCTCTGTAAAATATGCCCTTGAGATGCTAAAAAAGAGGGGGATATTAAACAATCCAAAAAAGATAAATGGCAACCTAAAATCCAAACCATTACCAAACCAACCATAAGCAATATGGGTTAACCCACCCAATACCCCAGTGTCCGTATAAAAAACTTTAGCCTCGTTCGGACCAATGGGTAGAGTTATGGCTAAATAACCCAGTGCCAACGTGTATAACAGTATAAACAGATAAAAAAATCCTCTGCTCAATATTTTAACTCTACAACTTCAAAAAATTATTTAGTATCTCATGCCCATGTTCACTCATAATCGATTCAGGATGAAACTGTACACCATAGATAGGCTTATCTTTTATCTCTAAAGACATAATCTCATGATCATCTTTACTATAAGAAGTTACAATAATATTATCAGGAACATTATCTTTATTTACTGTTAAAGAGTGATAACGTGTTGCTCTAAACTCTCTAGGTAAATCTTTAAATATCACTGTATCTCTGTCTACTTCTATTTGTGAAGTCTTTCCATGCATCATATTTTTTGCCCGTATTACCTCACCACCAAATGCCTGAGCAATACTCTGATGCCCCAAACAGATACCAAATATAGGTGTGGTATCGGCAAACTCTTTTATCACCTCTAGTGTCACCCCTGCTTCATTAGGCGTAGCAGGGCCAGGAGAGATTATAATCTTCTCGGGGTTAAGAGCTTTTATCTCCTCTACCGTTAACTCATCATTACGAATCACCTTTAAATCAGCCCCAAGCTCTAAACAGTACTGCACCACATTATAGGTAAAACTGTCATAGTTATCTATCATTAAAATCATATTAATTTTTTTCCTTTAAATCTTCTGTCCAAAAAAACTCAATCCAATCTTTTGCCTCTTTGACATACCATGTTGGTGCAATTTTAGCACTTTTTTTATAAAAAATAGAGGCAGTATAAAAAGTTATATTAGGATACTGCCTATTTAAAACTTTTAAAACCTCTATTAAGGTATCCCCACTATCAACAATATCATCAACAATCAATACCTTTTTTGCTCTTTCTAAATCAGGTATATTAAAAACTTTCACCTCATCTAGCTTCTTGGTATCGTTATATCCAATAGTATTGATAGCATAAACTTCCCGAATATCATAATACTCACCCAACATCAAAGCCATACTCAATCCACCTCGTGCAACGGGGATGATGGCATCGAATTTTTTATCTATTTTTTGGGTTAGAGTTTTTAGGTCATCTCTAAATTCATTGTAGGGGTAGTATATTTTACTCATACACCCTCAACTCATTATACAAACTGTCCCGTTCCACAGGAGTAAACCCAGAGTTCTTAATCAATGCCACAAACTCCTCTAAATTCATCCCATGAGAACTCTTAGCTCCTGCAGCTGACTGTATGGATTCTTTCTCTATGGTTCCATCCAAGTCATCGGCTCCAAACTCTTGGGCAATTAGTGCTAAGTTTATCGAAGCTGTTACCCAATAGGCTTTTAAATGGGGGATATTGTCCAACATAATTCTACTAATGGCATAGGTTTTAAGTATCTCTTGACCTGTTGGGAAATCTTTTACTTTTAAGAAATTGTTGTCTCTTTGATAGACCAAAGGGATAAACGCGTTAAATCCACCTGTAATATCTTGTAAATTACGAAGTCGTATCATATGGTCAATTCGGTTGGCTCGACTCTCTACATGACCAAAAAGCATGGTAGCATTACTCTCTTTTCCTCGTTCATGCCATTTTTTATGAATATCTAACCACTGCTCTGATGTTACTTTACCTTTACATAGATACTCTCTGACCTTTTCATCAAATATCTCTGCTCCACCACCTGGCATAGAGTCTACACCACTCTCTATCATCAAATCTAGTACCTCATCGTAACTTATGCCATACTCACGGGTTAAAAAATCAATCTCGGCGGCGGTCATCGCTTTTACATGTAACTTGGGATACTTCTCTTTTATCTTTCTAAAAGCTCCCATATACCACTCTACTCCATCATTGGGGTTATGGGCTGAAACAATATGCATCTCTTTTGCCCCAAGACTCACCGAGTTATCAACAATGGCTAAAATCTCTTCGTGACTCATTGTATACTGATTGGGGTTCTTTCTACTAGCACTGTAGGCACAAAACTTACAAATATCTGCACAAACATTGGTAGGATTGATATGACGGTTGATATTAAAGTAGCTTTTTTTACCAAATTTTTCGGTTCGAATCTCATCTGCCAACTCACCAAGAGTAAACAAATCAAGCTCGTAAAGTGCTTCACCCTCTTCCTGATTTAGCCTAATTCTATTTTTTATTTTTTCAATTAAATCCATCTATTACCCTCTAACTTATGTAGCGTGGTGCATTCTTGCCCACGATGAACGGTTAAGCATATCTTTCATGGATAAGAATGCACCACGCTATAATTTTTTTTGCTATTATAACAATAATAAATTAGGAGTGGTATAGATGCAAGATATAAAAGCAAAAATTGAGATAATGATGCATGATGATGCACCCGACTTCAAAATAGCCAAGCTATTAAAACAGGACATCAAAAACTATTTTGAAACCCTTGAAGAGAGCTTTGCTACCAATAGTGGAAAAGATTTTTTGGTTAAACATACTAAAAAGATAGACACACTCGTTCAAATGGTCTATAAGATAGCCATGCGTTCTACATTTGGAACCTTTATGCCCATGAAAAATACCCTGCCCATTACATTGGTTGCTTTAGGCAGTTATGGACGAGAACAACTCTGTGTACACTCTGATATTGATTTAATGATTGTCTACAAAGAGACCAAAGGATACAATAGTAAAGAGATGATAGAGAAGATTCTCTATATTCTTTGGGATGCAGGGGTTAAATTGGGGCATCGCGTCCATGAAATAGATGAAATTTTTGAAGTTTCTAATACCCATATTACCATTAAAACATCCATGATAGAGTCACGTTTTGTTGAAGGGAGCAAACAGCTTTGGATGCAGACACAAAATGAACTAGACAAAATTCGACACCATCAGCAAGATGATTTTATTCGAGCAAAGGTAGAAGAGTTAAGACAACTCCATCAACGTTTCCCCATGACCATGCAACCCAACCTTAAAGAGGGAGTAGGAGGATTTCGTCATGCCAATTTGGTCTACTGGCTGGGTAATATTCTACATCATGTTGACAGAATCAAAGATTTACCCACAGAGATTGTCGCAGAAAATGAGTATAAAGAGTTTCATGGTGCTTTAGATTTTCTCTTTAGGGTACGCTCTGCTCTGCATTTAAGCCGAAAGAAAAAAGAGGACAGACTACGACTCGAACTCATTCCAGAAGTTGCTAAATATTTGGGCTATGGAGATGACCTCCAAGAGCATATGAAATTTGCAAAAAAAGTAACAGCCAGTCTTAAAATCATTAAACTCTACTCTATTATTTGGATAGATGCCCTGACTCACCTTGATCAAACCTCTACCCTTCGACCTAAAAAAAACCGTAACACCTATAACGCTCTACTCACACAACTCTGTAATGCAGGAGAGCAACCCTTTTCAGTCCATCCCACTTTTTTACGTGCATTAAATGGTTCAATTAAACCCACTTCACTTGATGAGACAGGGTTGTATCCCACCATTCATCAGATTTTTTTTCAATCTCAAACCCATACTATTATTCAAACACTCTTAGATGTACGACTTTTAGGATACACCATACCCCCAATGAAGCAGATTATAAATCTTCCTCAGTTTGATGGTTATCACGACTATACGGTAGGTATTCACTCTCTAAAAGCACTCTATTTTTTAGAAAATATTACAGATACCACCCTTCAAACCATCTACCACAACCTAAGCCAACAGAACAAAGCACTCATTAAACTAGTCACCCTAGTACACGATGCAGGAAAAGGGCGAAAAGAGGCACATGAAATTGTGGGAGCAAGACTCTTTAAAGTTTTTGCCCAAAAACTCTCGATGTCAGGAAAAGATATAAAAATAGGCAGTAGCCTAATAATCAACCACTCTCAGATGAGTCGCGTAGCACAACGAGAGGATCTGCACACCGAACAGACCATTCTTAAGTTTACAGCCCTATTCCCAAGCCAACTAGAGCTTGACCTTATCTACCTACTCACCTATGCCGACATGAAAGCCGTAGCTGAAGGCATCTACAACAACTTTAACGAGAGACTTCTACGTACCCTATATTATCAATCGTGCATTGCACTCTCTCATGGAAAAAAGCTCTATGAGACCAGTAAACGACTCAAAAAAGAGAAGACCCTACAGAAAGAAGAGAAGTTTAAAATACTCCCAAGGTCACTTCAAAAAAAGATTTTAAATATCCCCTCGGATCTACTATTTATGAAATATCCCCCTTTAAAAATCATTGAAATTACCACCACTGCTGTTGCGTTGAAGGAGTATACTTTTAGCATCAACAACAACAATTTCTTAACCCTCGAAATTATTAGAAAAGATAATCTTGATGTAAGCTATCTGCTTCATGAACTCTCACGACTTGACATTGTACATATGGATATTTGTAAACTCTTCAATGGAATAAAATATTTTAAAATAGAGTTTAATGAGGTCATTGATGAGAGTGAGATGACACTGATTGAAGATATTATTTATAAAGCACTCAACAAAGTACATCAACTCAATCTTACCCCTCCAAATATCGATAAAAAAAATATTATCATTGACTGTGAACACTCCAAAGAACATGCCACCATGCAACTAAACTGTGCCAACCAAAAAGGGCTTCTCTCTTATATTATAAATATCTTTGATAAGATAGGAATTGACATCTGTTCTGCTAAAATCCACACCAAAAGCAACCGTGTTAACGATCTTTTCTTAATCAAGAAGAATAGAAACTTTTGTAATAATACTGACCGTATTATTAAAGAATTAACGGAGAACTAAATATGTGTGGAATTGTTGGGTATGTAGGAAAAAAAGATAAAAAAGAGATACTCTTAGATGGGTTACAAGAGCTAGAGTACCGAGGGTATGACTCTGCAGGTATCGCCATTATCGAAGAGCAAAAACTTAAACACTTTAAAGCCATTGGTAAACTGGCAAACTTACGAGAGAGAACCAAAGATTACCAAAGCAGTGGTTTTGGTACTTCGATTGGTCATACCCGTTGGGCAACCCATGGAAAACCCACCGAGCTTAATGCCCACCCCCATTTGGGTGAATACAGTTTTGTGGTACATAATGGTATTATCGAAAATTACCAAATACTAAAAAGTGAACTACAACAAGAGGGTACAAAGTTTTTAAGTCAAACCGATACCGAAACCATTGTTCACCTTTTTGAAAAATATCACAATCAAAACCGTGATGCTTTTACAGCATTTACCCAAACCATTCAACGATTAGAGGGGGCTTATGCCACCCTACTGATTACTGAAGCCCAAGCCAAGACCATCTTTTTTGCTAAAAATGGCTCCCCCATGCTGATTGGATTTGAGGGTAATGATGTCTATTTTGCCTCATCCGATACCCCTATTATTGGGAAAGCCACCGAAGTCTACTATCTTGAAGATGGAGAGTATGGCTATGTAAAAGATGGCAAGGTAACTCTTTTTGATGCCAAGGGAGAGAAGAGCTTTAGCAAACAGACCCTTACGACCAATAAAGCAATGGCTCAAAAAGATGGCTTCCGTTTCTTTATGGAAAAAGAGATTTATGAACAGGGTGAGGTTATGAATGATACCATGATGGGTCGTGTTTTAGATGACAGAATCGAGTTTGAAGAGCTTGATAATCAACTCTTTGAGAACATCAGCAACATCAAAATATGTGCTTGTGGAACCAGCTACCACTCTGCTCTTACAGGTTCCTATTTGCTAGAAAGAATTGCAAAAATTCCTTGTCAAGTTGAAATAGCTTCAGAGTTTCGATATAAAGAGCCTCTGTTACGTGATGATACCCTCTTTATTACCATCTCGCAAAGTGGTGAGACTGCTGACACACTCGAAGCCCTTAAAATGGCAAAAAGAGCAGGATTAAAATCGTTAAGCATCTGTAATGTTGACAATTCATCTATTGTCAGAGAGAGCGACCGAGCCATCTTAACCCGAGCAGGAATCGAAAAAGGGGTTGCCAGTACCAAAGCTTTTGCTACCCAAATCATGGTATTATGGATGCTTACACTTTATATTGCCCAACTCAAAAAGAGTATTGACAAAGAGAGCCTTCAATCAGAATTAAATGCCATGCGTCACACCCCCAAAGCCCTTTTGGTCACCAACCCACTGCACGAAAAACTACACCGTCTCTCTAAACGCTATCTGCATGGTCACGGGTTCTTTTTTATAGGTCGTGATTTATTCTTCCCTCTTGCTTTAGAAGGAGCTTTAAAGCTCAAAGAGATAAGCTACCTCCATGCCGAAGGCTACCCATCAGGAGAGATGAAACATGGTCCCATTGCCCTAGCCGATAGCGAACTCTTTACCGTAGCCCTTATGCCCAAAAGCCTACACTACGAAAAGATAAAATCTAACGTAGAAGAGCTATCGGCTAGAGATGCCACCATCTTAGCCATCTCACCAGAACCCTTTGAACTTGCCGATGATTTTGTACAAACCAAATACAGTAGTCACCCCATGTTAGAATTTTTTGAGATGATGGTGGTCACCCAGCTTTTAGCCCTTGAAATCTCTGTACGTTTAGGCAATGATGTCGATATGCCAAGAAACTTGGCTAAAAGTGTTACGGTCGAGTAAAATCTTCGTGGGCTAGAAAGCACCACGCTACAGCATTCAGATATATTGACTATTGTAGCGTGATATTTTTTTAACCCAACCCCTCTAACGCCACTTCATACTCTTCAACAATCTCATCAAGTCTATCACTTGCTACTTCAAGGCGTTCAAACAATTCATCAATGGCTTGATGGCTTTTCCCCACGGCTTGGGCATGTTCTATCATGGCACTGTTGTCACCTTTATTGGATGCTTCGGTTAAGTTGGAATTTTGTTCTTCTAGTAACTCTTCAATCTGCATAATTTTTTCTTCACAAAATTCCAACTCTTTTTTATGAGGTGCCGATTTTTTACTTCGTGCTTGAATAAGCGTTGTTCTCTGTTTTTTAAGCTCTTTTCTGTCCATTTTGGGTTGGGTTATTTTAGGTTTTTCAGATAAAAGATCCCCCTCCTCTTCCCAACCTATTTTCTCTAAGAACTCATTATACGTTCCTTCAAAATACTCGGCTCCATTTTTATGAAAAATAATCAGAGCCGTTGCCAGTCGTCTTAAAAGCATCTCGGAGTGGGTAACCATAATGGTGGCTCCATCAAATTTTTCAATTGCACTGCAAAGCGACTCAATTGATTGCATATCAAGGTGGTTGGTGGGTTCATCCAACAACAATAGGTTAGCAGGGGTAGCAATAATTTTTCCCAACATGACACGGCTTCGTTCTCCTCCTGAGAGTACCGATATTTTTTTATCAGCTAAGTCTCCTGAAAACATCATCGTACCACAAATATTTCGTACCTGAGCAAATCCCAACATCTTATCCACTGAACTTATCTCATCAACAACGCTATTCATGGTATTAAGTCGTTCAATATTGGTCTGTCCAAAATGAGCCAATCTAGTCGAAGGGTGCAGTTTAACCGCTCCTTGTTGTTGGGGCAACTCTTTGGCAATATAGTTCAGCAGGGTTGATTTACCTTTACCATTTTTTCCAATAATCGCCAAACATTTTCCATTCTCTAATGCAAACGAAAGATTTTTAAACAGAGGTTCATTTTTTTTATATCCAAACCCTAACCCTTCGGCTCGTAGCGTTATTTTAGCAGGAGTCTCTTTATAGGTAAAGTTAAAAGCAAGGTTTGACTCACTCTCTAGGCTCTCCATCTCATCCATCTTCTCTAAAATTTTAACTTTAGATTGAGCCAATGCAGCAGTAGAGGCTCTAGCTTTGTTCCTAGCTATAAACTCTTCTAACTCTTTACGTTTTTTCTCTTGGTTCTGCCTTGTCTTCTCATACGTCTCATCATGTAGAGCAAGGGTTTCATAATATTTTTTAGTTCCCCCCGCAATAATATGCAAAGACTTTCGCTGTATTCCCATCGTGTGGGTGGTGACCTCATCCATAAATTCACGGTCGTGGGTAATGAGTATCACCTCTCCATCAAACTCACGAATAAACCGTTTAAGCCAACGAAGTGAGAGGATATCTAAGTAGTTGGTGGGTTCATCGAGTAGCAACATATTGGGCTCGGTAGCCAGTAGTTTTGCCAAATTAATACGAATCTGATACCCCCCTGAAAAACTTAAAGGATCTTTTTCTAAATCTTCACTCGTAAACCCCAATCCAAAGAGTATCTTCTCTATTTTATAAAAGTTATACTGCTCATCTTCACTTAAAATCTGAGCACACTCTTCACGAACGGTTGATTTATTAAACTCTAAATGCTGACGGAGTGTGCCTATCTTATAGTTTTTAGGAATACCAACATCCCCCTCATCGTGGCTCTCTTCATCTAAAATTATTTTAAAAAGGGTCGATTTCCCTGAACCATTACGCCCTATAAGTCCTATTTTTTGACCCGAAGTCATTTTTAAGTTCAAATTTGAAAAGAGCTTCTGTCCACCAAAACTTTTGGTTAAATTATATATCTGTATCATCTCTATTTAGCCTATCTTTTTTTTCGTATATACCATGTAACAAGTGCCAAAAGAAACAGAATAATTCCTGCTATAGGTTTAGGCAGTTGGTCAAGTAGTGAACCATATTTCTCATCAAGCTCTTTATGTATCTCTGAAAAGTTCTCATTACCTCCCTCTTCTACAGAGCTTACTGTTGTATCTATCGGTATCAGTGTGGTTATTCGCTTATAATCAGAAATATAGTGGTTGGCATCACCTTGAAGCCCTTTAATTAACAAGTTCCTTTTCTTTTCCCATCGTGAAGGAGGGTCTTGATTGTTCCACTTAATAAACTGCTCCTCTTGTTCAGGACTCAAAGGAATATTGTATTTTTCACGCATAAAAAGATAGGTTCGTGCAATCTCTCCTCGGATATTTTGTTTGGGTTCAGCCCTTCTAAGTTTGGACTCTATCTCCATATCTACTGAACCATAAACACGTTTTTCACCACGTATATTTCCATAAGGGTAATTGCTTCTATCCCCATTAATCTCTCCTATCGAAGGGACAAGGTTGTGCATGTCTGACTCCATCTGTCTATAGTTGGCATTATTTCTTCCACACTCTTTTCGTCCACCCGATTTCCAACAAGGTAAAGTATGACCAAACTTCCAAGCAGGAACAATGTGTTCCCACTCAATTCTATTGGCTCGGTTCTCATTTTTACGAAACTCAAATCCACAGGTATCTAAAAGTGGTACCAGTCTCTTTCCTTGAATCTCATAATCACAGTTGGCATAAAAAGTTTTTTCATGCAGACGATAGACTTTGGTGGCAAGAATACGTTTTGAACGAGAAAAAGAGTATTTTTGTGATTGAGCAGAAAAAATTTCAGGTTCAATGGTTGCCACATCTTCATCGTAATCATAATCATTGGCTACTAGGGGTAAACCTACAAGCATTAACAGCATGAGCAGTTTTATTAAGGTATTGTTTTTCATTCGCTTACTTTTCTATTTTTAAGATTTACTATTTTACTTGTTTTTTATTAAATAGGTTTTAAATGTGTATGGGTCTATCTATGTTAAAATAGTAAGAAAACTTCCAATGCAAGGAAAAGTGTCAATAACCTCCCCCAATCCTTGACGGATATGGAGGAGGCTTGATTG
>DCAF01000076.1:10865-11024 GCA_002311915.1 Sulfurovum sp. UBA1140
TACGATATTTATGTTACCACACCTGTGAACCTAGAGATGTTTCTCCATTGCAAACAAGCATTTATATCATTGTCGAGGAGAGAGTCGAAAGACCGTCACCACCAACAGCTATTCTTAGCCAAGGTGAGATAATCTGAAAAAGGATTTACAATGGTTTTT
>DCAF01000076.1:11038-36819 GCA_002311915.1 Sulfurovum sp. UBA1140
CATATTCAAAGATTTAATTCAAAATCCAACGCTACCAATTCCTCCTCTTCTAAAGGAGATAATTTGATGAAACTAGCATTCATCGGAGACATAGTAGGTAGACCAGGGCGTGAGATAATCGCAAAGTATCTTCCTGAACTTAAAAAGAAATATCATATTGATTTTGTTATCGCCAATTATGAAAATGTAAGTCATGGTTTTGGATTGACCAAAAAAAATTGTGAAGAGCTTTTAGGCTATGGCATTGATGCCATGACAGGGGGAAATCACTCATGGGATAAAAAAGAGATATTTGAGATGTTTAACACTTATCCTTTAATTCGCCCCATAAATTACCCTAATGCCAGTCCAGGAAAAGGGGTACTCAAAATTAATATTCTAGGCAACCATGTGGCAATTATTAATGTTATGGGAAATTATACCATGCCCATGTCGGACAACCCTTTTATTAAAATTGATCAAGTAGTTAAGCAATTGATAACCGAAGGAGTAAAGCATATTATTGTTGATGTTCATGCCGAATCCACCAGTGAAAAGTTGGCAATGTTGCATCTACTTAAAAGTAGAGTCTCTGCCATTTTTGGCACCCATACCCATGTAGGAACCGATGATTTAATTATTGCAGATGGATGCTGTTACGTAACCGATGTGGGCTTAACAGGGTGTCGTGACCATATTATAGGAATGGATAAAAAAATACCTCTTCAGCGTTTTATGACAGGAGTTGGAGGGCATTTTGATATTCCTAAAAAGTGTCAAAAGGTTTTACAATTGGTCATTTTTGAACTCGATGCCAACGGACGTACCTTAAAGGCAGAAAAACTAAAAATATATGATACAGAAGAAATCGTTAAAACAGAAGGAAGGGTTGAGCAGTATTAACACATTATTAACAGATATGATTGCCTTTAAACGCATTTTGGCTATAATCGCGACATTATATTAAATAGGCAACACCTATTATTTGAAGGATAGCATTTGCAAGGTAAAGTTTGGAAATTTGGTGACAATATAGATACAGATTTGATTATAGCAGCAAGATACCTCAATACCAGTGAACCCAGTGAATTGGCAAAACATGTTATGGAAGATACAGATCCAACCTTTGTCTCAAAGATGAAAGTGGGAGATATAATTGTAGCAGGTGAAAACTTTGGTTGTGGTAGCAGTCGTGAACATGCGCCTATTGCTCTAAAAGCCGCGGGGATTTCAGCCATTATTGCCCCAACCTTTGCAAGAATTTTCTATAGAAATGCATTTAATATGGGCTTACCCATTTTTGAGCTTGAAGCTTCAGCTGAAATAGATGAAGGTGATACCGTTAAAGTAGATATGGCAAAAGGTGAAGTTATTAATATCACTCAAGCCAAAACCTATAAATTTAGAGCCATTCCAGAGTTTATGCAAGGGTTGGTAGATGCAGGTGGACTCATAGAGTTTGCTAAAAAAGAGATAGCACAAAGTAAGGGTTAAGATTATGGGTAGAAATTATAAAATTGGTATCATCAAAGGCGATGGTATTGGTCCAGAGATTATTAATGAAGCAATGAAAGTATTGGATGCACTCTCGGCAACCATGGGTTTCAACTTAGAATACAGAGAGATGCTTTTAGGAGGGTCTGCTATTGATGAAACAGGAGTACCACTCCCCGATGCAACCATTCAAGGGGTCAAACGATGCGATGCGGTACTTTTTGGTGCCATTGGTGGACCTAAATGGGACAACTTAGAGCGTCACTTAAGACCAGAAACAGGTCTATTGGGCATTAGAAAAGCGATGGGTACATTTGCCAACCTTCGCCCTGCCATTGTTTATGATGAGTTGGTCAACGCCTCTACCCTTAAACCATCCGTGGTAAAGGGTGTTGATATTATGGTGGTTCGTGAACTAACAGGGGGACTCTATTTTGGAGAACCAAGAGCCTTGCTTGAAGAGAGAGCCTACAACACCATGATTTACACCAAAGAAGAGGTAATACGTATTGCAAAAGTAGCTTTTGAGATTGCCATGCAACGTGATAAACGTGTCTGTTCGGTTGATAAAGCCAATGTTTTAGAGGTGAGTCAGTTTTGGAGAGAAACCGTTATAGAGGTTGCCGAAGATTACCCTGAAGTAGAGTTAACCCACATGTATGTAGACAATGCTGCGATGCAACTGGTTCGTGAACCCAAACAGTTTGATGTTATTTTAACAGGAAATATTTTTGGTGATATTCTCTCTGATATAGCAAGTATGCTTAGTGGGTCAATTGGACTGCTCCCTAGTGCTAGTACAGGTAATGGTGTAGGACTCTATGAACCAATTCATGGTTCTGCACCCGATATTGCAGGGCAAGGCATCGCCAATCCATTAGCCACCATCTCTAGTGCTTCAATGATGCTACGATATGCATTGGGTGAAGAGAAAGCTGCAAATAAAATTGATGAAGCCATCAAAAAATCCTTAAGACAAGGGTATAGAACAGGTGATTTAAGTGCTTATGATGCCGTTGAAATCTGCTCATGTACTGAAATTGGTGATATTATTGCCAATTATGTCTGTAAGTCAAAATAGTATTAAGTAGCGTGGGCATTCCTGCCCACGAAAAAGAGTCTATTGTATCTCTACTCAGCCTCTTCTTCCTCTTTTATAGGTTTATTCACTGCTTTTGCCATAACTTCAATATAACAACTCTCTAATTTATCTGCACTTGCTTTGTCTAAAGCTTTTAAAGCATCATCAAAACTCATTGCTTTTGCATCTTCTTGATTTACTCCAAAACGACAATCAAAATCCCAATACATGGTTTTACTGTTGGGCAATTTCTTTTTTCTTTCTCGTTTTAAATATTTACGCAGTTCATTTTTAATTGAGTCTATCACTCTATCGGGGTGGTGTTTTTCATGTTGTAGTTGAAATATTTTTTTCATTCGTTTCCTTAATTGGATTAATTTTTTGGTATTATATCTAAAAAGGCTATTTATGAAAATCACACTAAGTCTAAGTGGAGGTGGTTTACGAGGTGCAGCCCATATTGGTGTTATTAAATTTTTAGAAGAGCAAGGGGTTGAAGTGACTGCTGTAGCAGGTTCAAGTGCAGGAGCAATTGTGGGGCTTTTTTTATCAGCAGGTTTAAAGAGCGACGAAATGTTAGATTTTTTAAAAAACTTAGAACGAAAAGAGCTTTTTGTCTGGGCAACGGCATCGGTCGGTGTTTTTAGCATGAAACGTTTAGAGACAAAACTGCATGACATTGTAAATATACAAAGTTACGATGCCTTAAAAATCCCATTTTACACCTGTGTAACCGATATTGATACAGGAGAGCATTGCTATATTAACCAAGGAAACCCCATTGCCTACACCATCGCCTCTTCAACCATCACCCCCCTTTTTGAAGCCAAAAACATAGGAGAGCATTGGTACATCGACGGAGGATTTTCAGACAATTTACCTGTTAAACCCCTAAAAAAATACAAAGAGAAAAACTTAGCCATCAACATCAACCCCCTTAGAGGAGAGAGACTAAACAGTTTCAAATCACTCTTAATCCGTTCCATTCTTATCATGATTCGCTCCAACTCCATATCAGCAAAAAAACTCTCTGATGCCTATTTTGAAATCAAAGGAGTCACCAACATGCACCTATTTGATTTTTCAGAAATTGATATGGCATACCAAGCAGGTTACAACGAAATTAAAGAGCATTGGGGGGAGTTGTCTGAAAAGTTGGGATTCAATCATGTATAGAATTAATAAAAATTTGATAGAGGAGTTGTTTCAAAAGTTATAGTCTCTAATGCATCTAATCTAATCAACAACATTTGGTATAATTCGCTCCATATACAATAACAGGAACAAAAATGGAACAGAGAGTACGGGTGTTAATTGATTGTAACGATGAGAAGGGTTTGGTTTATAAGATTTCAAAGGTCTTTTATGACAGAGATTTAAACATTGAAAATAACCGAGAGTTTGTTGATAAAGAGAAGGGGAAATTCTTTATGCGTACCGTGGTGACAGGTGATTTTGATAGCCAAGAGTTAAATCAAGAGCTTCAAAAGGCAGTTCCTAACAATGCACAGATTAAAGTAATTACTCCTAGAGTAAAAAAGATTGTTATTTTAGCCACCAAAGAGTCTCATGCGTTGGGTGATATTCTTATTCGTCATGAAGCAGGTGAATTGGATGCACAGATTGAAGCAGTTATTGCCAATCATGATATTTTAGAGCCATTGGTTCGTCGTTTTGATATACCTTTTTTTCATGTTAGTGCAGAGGGAATGAGCCGAGAGGAGCATGAAGAGCAGATGATAAGCCTAATAGATGAACAGCTGTTTGATTATATTGTTTTGGCAAAATATATGCGTATCTTGACCCCTAAGTTTGTGGCAAACTACCCCCAACAGATTGTTAATATTCACCACTCATTTCTACCTGCTTTTATTGGTGCAAACCCTTATAAACAAGCCCACCAAAGAGGGGTTAAAATTATTGGAGCCACAGCACACTTTGTTACAGATGACCTTGATGAAGGACCAATTATTGCTCAAGATGTTATTCCTGTTAATCACCGTTTAGATTGGAAGGATATGCAACGAGCAGGTAGAGATGTCGAGAAGATTGTACTCTCTAGGGCATTAAATTTGGTCTTGAACGACCGAGTTTTTGTTCATGGGAACAAGACCATTATTTTTTAGGCATTCAATAGAAAACAATAATTTTCAATGTTAATTTACCTAGTTTTTAATTATAAAAATAGATTTTAACCTCTATGGTTTAGATAGACAATATTTATAAAAATAAACTCAAAAAGTAAACATGAACTAAAGAAAAATCCTATACCATTTAAAAAGATTCCACAGAGAGGAAAACAATGAAACAGCAATTTATGCAAGATTTACAAAGAATATATGATGAGTTACAACAGAGGCAAAATGAACTAAACAATTATTACCAACTGTTAACAGGTGAACACCCAGAAGCCAAAGCCGTGGTTGAGCAGTTTTTAAATGAACTTAAACTCCCGATTAACAGTGATACCATTATGGCAGGAGTTGTTCGGTTGGTGAATCTTCGTGAAGATGCACTAGAACAGGTACTACAAAAAGAGAACCTAAGTGCCGATGAGATTATTGCTAAAAAAGAGACAGCCTATCTGTTTGTTAAAAAAATGCACCTTTTAAGACATGAATATTTTATTGCATGGATAAAATCCGAAAATTTACTCAATCCATTTTATAGAACCTTAATTGAAGGGGTACACAATATTGGTGAATCGCTCAGTCACTGGCAATCGGCTTGGACAGCACACATTATTAATGGTGTTAACCGTGAACTGCTTGAGACCTATAAAGGAGACGAGAAAGCAATTTTTAAGATGCTTCAAGATGAGGGTTTATTAGATTTAGACCCCAATGGGGTAGTGGGTGACCGATGCTACTCGGTATTAGAAAAAGATGCCAATGGAGATTATCGCAGTATTGCGTACAGCAATGCTTTTCCTAAACAAGTAGGAGAGTTGGTTTCGGTCATTGAAGATTGCATCGAAGCGTTGTGTATAGAATCTGATGATATTTTTGAACAGAAACAAGAGTGGATACACTATTTAATTTCACTTAAAAAAGCGTTTGCTGCAACTGAACCTAAAAAATTAATTGGCTATTGGGCAAATGTAGACAGAGCGTGGATGAAAATCACCACTCCCCTACAGATAGGACACCCCCTAGAGTATTACGAAGATCATTTTAGAAAAGCCGTTGCATTAGAGTGGGATTTACGAATTGTCAACCCAAAGCTACAAAGTGGCTCAAATACACGAGAAAATATTAAAAACTTTTCACTAGAGTTAGCTAAAAATATCAAGGGTGAAGTGATGCCCACCATTAGTAAAAACATGACACAAGTTGATGAAACACAGCTCTATATTGGTCAACCAATGCTCTACTATGGAGCAGAGTTTAATGGTCTATTCTCTGCCCAAGTGGTTCCCAATGATGAGCAGGTTTCAGCAGAACTTGGTAAAAAGATTTTTGCCTATGCCGATTTTGTAATGGCAACTAAAAAAGCCAAACCCATTATGCAACTCTCGGTCGAGACCATGGGCATTAATTTTGTTAAAAAGCAGAAAAAATTGGTAGAGACCAACCCCAACTTATGGCAAGAGATATATGATGTCTCGACCATTGGACATGAATTTGGACATATTTTGTGGATAGATGGTGATACTGAAATAAGCATGAACGCAACGGGGCAGTTTAAAAACATAGAGGAGTTTAAAGCAACTTCTAGTGGGCTTATGGCATTTTTTGAAAATGAGAGAGAAGAGCTTAAAAAACATATGGTAGATGACTTGGTAAGTAGAGCTGTAGGGCTTATGGCTTGGCGTGAAGTGGGTGAGGTTTTACCTTATTACTGTGAGGGTTTGATTCATTTAGACATTCTTTTTGGTTCAGGAATTATTACTTATGATAATGAGATAAAAATAGACTACAGTAAATATGACGCTATGAAAGAGAGATACCAAGAGGTATACAGAGCGTTGGTACAACACTATATAGACAAAGAAGATGCTTCTGTTTATTTGGCACAGTATGCTCAGAAATCATCAGGAGTTTATTTGCCTGTAGATGCAACGATTTTAAATTTTGTTGAGGCTTATTATAAACGATATAAAGAGATAGGTCAGCAAGTTTGGCAGGTTTCGTAGGTTTGGTAACATCGAATATTATTTTTAAGTCTTAATTAAGTATAATCTCCAGATAAATTATTAGGATATTAAAAAATGAGTAAATTACTTGATATAAATATAAATGAACAGTTGTTAGAAATTTTAGGTCAGTTTGATATGAACTTAGAGAAGATGGAAGATTATTACTTTGTAGATGGTCTTTTTCCTGGTATTACAGCTCAGGCATTTGAGATGGAGCGTTTTGAAGATTCTGTGGTGGCACAGATTGATATACATATTCTACTACCAGAACAGACTTTTACAGAGTCATTTGTGGGTCATGCTTCAACAGTGGAAGAGGCTGTTGCTTCTGCATTTGAGCAGTTTGAAGTTAACACGCTTCATACACTTATTATGGCGTTTTGGGATAATGCTAAAAAAGTAGAAAATGGTGTAGGTACAGAGACTTGGGAGATTAATGGTCATACGTGGCAAGCTGTTATTTCTAACTATGGTTATAGAGGTGAAGAGTCATTAGATGAGATTATTGATGATTCTGACTCTATGTACATGGAAGTTGAAAAAGCTATTAAAGCTCTCCCTTTAGACAAAGATATCTATGCTATTCGTTCAGTCTATACCAATGTAGGTGATGGAAGAAGAGTAACAGAAGCACTTATTAATAACGAAGAGTTTCTTGAATTAGAAAGTGCAATATCAGGGCTTAAGTGGAAACATACAGAGGGGTACTATTCTGTGCGAAACCTTGTTTTAGTGATGAAATTAATTGAAGAAGCTTAAGCATTTACCATATTTTAAAACATATTTTAGTTATTATGAACAAAATAGAATAGAAGTGAGACTCTATGGCAGTTGAAAATTATATTAAAGATATACTTGACACCTATATATTTTATTAAATANNTATTTTGTGGATAGATGGTGATACCGAAATGGTGATGAATCAGAGTGGTCAGTTTAAAAATATCGAAGAGTTTAAAGCCACAGCAGGTGGACTCATGGCATTTTTTGACAATGAAAAAGATGAACTCAAAAGAGAGATGGTCGATGATTTAGTTAGCCGAGCCGTGGGATTAATGGCATGGCGTGAAGTAGGAGAGGTCTTGCCCTACTACTGCGAAGGATTAATTCACCTAGATATACTTTTTGGTTCTGGAGTGATTAGTTATGACGGTAAAATCAATATTCACTATGAACACTATAACGAAATGAAAAGTACCTACCAACAAGCTTATAAAATACTTGCCCAATGTTATATCAATAAGTTGGATGCAGAGTTCTATCTTAATAGCTATATTCAAAGAGTTGATGGGGTTTATCTACCCATTAAAAAAGATATTTTAGATTTTGTCGAGCAATACTATGCCCGATACAAAGAGATTGGTCAGCAAGTTTATAACTTTTAAGTATTATTTAAGTAAAATATTAAAAAATACTATTTAACAAGGTAAACAATGAGTAAATTATTAGAAATAGATGTCAACAAACAGCTATTAGAGATTCTTGGTCGATTTGAGATGCAACTTGAAAAGGTCGAAGATTACTACTTTGTTGATGGTGTCTTCCCTGGAATTGTGGCACAAGCATTCGAGATGGAACGATTTGAAAACTCGGTGGTGGTTCAACTTGATATACATGTTCTGCTTCCGAATCAGACCATTGTAGAGTCTTTTGTCTCCCACGCTTCATCACTAGAAGAAGCGATAGATGAAGCCTTTGAACAGTTCGAGGTTAATGTAATGCATACCCTAATTATGGCATTTTGGGACAGTGCCAAAAAAGTTGAAAATGGCATAGGCACCAACCAATGGGAGATTAATGGTCACCAATGGCAAGCCGTTATTAGCAACTACGGCTACCGAGGAGATGAACCCCTTGATGATATTATTGATGACTCTGATGATATGTTTATAGAAGTTGAAAAAGCCATTAAGAATTTACCATTAGACAAAGACATCTACGCCATACGCTCGGTCTATACCAATGTGGGTGATGGTCAAAAGATCACCGAAGTGCTAATAAATAACGAAGTTTTTCCTGAGTTAGAAAAATCTATATCAGAGCTAAACTGGAAACAGACAGAGAGTTACTATAGTGTTCGTAATTTTGTAATTTTAATGAAATTGGCTCCTTAAAAAAAGGGGCATTATATCGCCACTCACTGCAAAATGCACCAACGCCCTCTTTTTAAACTCTAGTATGGGGTAAAGAGCCAACTCTTTGTCATAAAGATTTGATGTTCCCTTGTTGTAGCCATTACCTTTTAGAAGGTTTACTACTTCACTTTCAAATACATCTTCTTTGTGTTGGCTCATTGTTTTTTCCCTTTTCTCTTTAGTTATTGTAACCAAACTTAATACAAAAACCCAAACAACCAAAGAGGAATTTTATTACCAAATCCAATCTCAATATCATCACCCACCACAAAAGAGTTAGGAATATCTTTTATCTGTTTAAAGCTTTTATTTTTCCCTCCTATCTCAAAAAGATACTTCTCATCGACTAAAAAATCTCCTTTTTTAGGGATAGATAGTTCATGATGGGTCTTTAAAAAAGTAGTAAAGGTTGTCTCTCGTATCATACCAACAGTAGCTTGGCTACAGTAGCTATAGTTCAAGTTTGGATTGTTCAAGTAGACCTTATCAGGTTTAGAAAAGATATTGTCTCCTTTTGATTTGGCACGAATAACGTTAAGAATCTTTCCTCTATGAAGATACTCAAAGTAAAGATAGAGAGTGTCTCTATCGATGCCTATTTTGTTACTTAATTCTTGAATATTTAGAGTAAAAGGTTCAGATGCACAGATGAGTTTGACCAGTTTTTTTAGATTGATAATATACTCATATTTAATTTTGAAAATAGAAGGAATATCCACCTCTATGGCTGTGTTAATCGTCTCGTTTAGTTTGATGTTGTAACGTTTTGGATTCTCAAAATAGAAAGGATAGTAGCCATATTGTAAATACTCTTCCCAAAACTCTAAAGGTTTTACTTTGTTGACTATTTTAAAAGCAATATTGCTATGCTCTTTTAAAATATCCTCTAGTGAGTAGGCATTAAGTGTAATATCTTTTTTAAATTCTAAAAACTCTCTAAAGCTTAAACCGTTGACTCTATAAATAACTGCTCTACGGCTCAAATCTGCTTTGGCATGTTCTAGTTCTATGGCAGAAGAGCCAGAGAATATAACTTTTAGAGGGAGCATGTCATATATTTGCTTGAGTTCGATTTCAAAATTTTTATATTTATGTATCTCATCAATGGCTAAAATCTCTCCACCCTTGGCTGAAAACTCTTTAGCAATATCAACCAAAGAGGAGTTAGATAAACCAATATTGTCAGCACTCAGATAGAGTTTTTTAGAGAAGGGTATAGAGCTATTTTTTAGATAATCTAAAATATAAGTTGTTTTCCCAACACCTCTAGCTCCAATAATTCCTATAAGTTTGTCGGTATGGTCTATCTCATCATAGAAGTAGCGTTTACGAGGATCTTGAACAAGGTTAATATAGAGTGCAGAATTTTCTAGTAGTTTGTTCAGCATAAGAAGCCTTTTTTAATTAATTATATCAAAAATTGGGTTAGACTCCTAGTTTTTGTTCTATTTATTTGATTGTACTCTTATAATGCACTTATTCCTCAGACACATCCACCTTCCCAGTAACCACAGCCGACACCAAAGCCACACGGTGTTCTTTTAATAGTGCTATGGCTTGGGTTGATTTTTCTATGAGGGTGTCTATTTTTTTGGTTTTTTGGTCTAGGTAGTTGGCTATTTTTGTTTGTTGCTTTAGTGGGGGAAATGTAATTTTCATATTACCAATAATGTCATTAGAAAGTTGTTTTACAGTTGAACCATATGCGAGTACATTAATTTGCTTATTCCATAATTTGATTTTTTGATAAAGATGTTTTTTGAGTTAATATGATTATTATATTTTGCATGTTATAATAATCATATCAAAAAATAGGAGAAAATTATGAACACAAACGTAACAATATCTACCCCATTTTCCCAAGTAACATCTCTGCTCCTTCTACTCTCACTGTAAAACCACAATTTCACACTACAATTCACCCCCTTAGTTTCTAAGACACATCTATTTTTAGATAAGATTAGACAATTTTTTAAGTATAGAACCTATACTTTATTACCCTAAAATATGAGGAAATAGTCATGAGTCAAGAGATTATAAAAATATTTGACACCACATTAAGAGACGGTGAGCAGAGCCCTGGGGCTTCGATGAATACCGAAGAGAAGATACAAATCGCCATTCAATTAGAAAAGTTGGGGGTAGATATTATCGAAGCTGGTTTTGCAGCTGCGAGTCCAGGAGATTTTAATGCCATATCAAAAATAGCACAAAGAGTGAATAACTCGACCGTTTGCTCTTTAGCACGGGCTATTGATTCGGATATTAAATCGGCAGGTGAAGCAGTAATACACGCAAAAATGAAGCGTATTCATACTTTTATTGCTACCTCTCCTATTCATATGCAGTACAAATTAAAAATGAAACCCGACGAAGTAATTCGCCGTGCTGTTCGTGCCGTGGAGTATGCTCGAACGTTTGTAGATGATGTGGAGTTCTCATGTGAAGATGCAGGGCGAAGCGACATTGGATTTATGAAAGAGATTAGCGATGCTGTTATTGAAGCAGGAGCTAGTACCATTAACTTACCCGATACCGTTGGATTTAGGTTGCCCTTTGAAATTGGTGCAATGGTAAAAGAGATGAGCGAATATATAAAAAATAGAGCCATTATCTCGGTACACAACCACAATGACTTGGGCTTGGGAGTTGCCAGCTCGTTAGAGTCGGTAATGAATGGTGCTAGACAGATAGAGTGTACCATCAATGGATTAGGAGAACGTGCAGGAAACGCAGCGTTAGAAGAGATTGTGATGGCAATAAAAACCAGAAGCGATGTTTTTTCTAATTTTAAAACCAATATTAACGCCAAAGAGATTTACCCTTCTAGTCGGTTAATTGCAAATATTACAGGAATTGAACCACAACCAAACAAAGCCATTGTCGGTAAAAATGCCTTTGCTCACGAGAGTGGCATTCATCAAGATGGGATGTTAAAAAATCGTAAAACCTACGAGATTATAAATCCTGCTGACATAGGCTTAGACATGAATGATACCTTGGTCTTAGGCAAACACTCTGGACGGGCTGCGTTTAAAGACAAGTTATCTAAATTGGGGTTTATTTTAGAACAGAAGGCACTAAACAGCTCTTTTGAACGATTTAAAATTATGGCAGACAAGAAAAAAGAGATTTATGATGATGATTTAAGAGCCTTGGTGACCAATGAGATGACCAAAGCTCCTAAAATTTATGAGTTAATTTCGTTGCAATTAATGGACTTCTCTAATGGTATTCCCAGTGCAGTAGTAACCATTAAAAAAGATGGTAAAGAGATGGTTGATGCAGGAGTTGGTGAGGGAACCATGGATGCTATTTTTAAAACCATTGATAGAATATCAGGACATGAGGGGAACTTAATGGACTATAAGGTGACTTCGGTAAGTAAAGGAAAAGATGCCTTGGCAAATGTTACTGTAAAGGTAGCATTTAACGAGAATGAACCTGCTATTATTGGTCATGGATTAAATATTGATACCATGTTGGCAAGTGCCAGAGCCTATATTTCGGCATTAAATAGTTATTTAAGCATGAAGGGAATGCTTAAAAAACGTCATACCAATAGCAATGAAACGGTGTAGATGATGAAAAAAATATTTATAATTATTATGCTTTTCATCGGCTCTTCTCTCTATGCAGAGATTATTTTAGGTGCCAAGAACAGTGAAGCATATCTGCCACAACTCAAAGGTAAACGGGTTGCCTTGGTGGTTAATTATGCGTCACAAGTCAATGGAGTCCATCTGGTTGACCAACTTTTAGAACAACAAATTAACGTTGTAAAGATATTTGCCCCTGAACATGGTTTCAGAGGAAAAGCCGATGCAGGAGAGCAGATAAAAGATGGCAAAGACAAGGCAACAGGTCTACCGATTGTCTCGCTTTATGGAAAACACAAAAAACCAACCAGAGCCGATTTAAAGAATGTAGACATTATTGTTTTTGATATTCAGGATGTGGGGGTACGGTTTTATACCTATCTCTCGACCCTGCACTATGTTATGGAATCGGCTGCCCAAAATGCTCTACCAATTATTGTACTAGACCGACCCAATCCTAATGGAGCCAGAATTGATGGTGAGATTCTAAATTTTAACTATACCTCTTTTGTTGGTATGCACCCTGTACCTATTTTGTACGGGTTGACCATTGGTGAGTATGCAATGATGATTAATGGTGAAGGGTGGCTAAAAGGGAATCTTCTGGCCAATCTTACCGTAGTGCCACTACAAAACTACACCCACAACACCCCCTATTCGTTACCCATTAAACCTTCTCCAAATTTACCCAATGACCTCTCTATCTATCTCTACCCCTCTTTAGCCCTATTTGAGGGAACCACCTTTTCGGTTGGTCGAGGAACCAATAAACAGTTTCAACTCTATGGAAATCCATTGTATCAGCCCAAACGGTTTGTATTTACGCCTGTCTCTAAAGAGGGGGCAAAGTATCCAAAACATGAAAACAAACGCTGTTATGGAGTCGATTTAGGGGCAATATTGGTTGATGAATATTCAGGAATAGACCTTGGTTATATCATTGATGCTTACAGAAATTATCCTCATAAAACAAAGTTCTTCTTAAAAAATCGTTTTTTTGACAAATTGGCAGGAAGCAATAGCCTTCGTACACAAATCCAAGCAGGTTTGAGTGAAGAGCAGATTAAAAAAAGTTGGGAGAAGAATTTAAATGATTTCAGAACCATCCGTCAAAAATATCTACAATATCCATAAGGCAGAAGCATGAGCATAAGACAACTGTTTGGCTTTTTAATTGCAGGACTGTTTATACTGTTGGTTGTAAGTATCTATAATAATCGTGTTATCAACACCACCGTACTGCTTCAAGCAGGGCATGAGGGGCGAACTAAAGGAAATACTGGCTCTATTAATGGTGATAAAAAAGAGGTTGATTGGAATATTCTGGTCACCAAAGCAATAGAAAAAGAGCTAAAAAGGCACAACATTCACGTCACCCGAGTGGGTGCAGATATTCCCATTGCCAATGCACGAATTGCCATTTCAATTCATTTTGATGGAACAGACACCCCTTGTGCTACAGGGGCTTCTATCGGTTATGATAGCACACATATTAACGCCAAAAAGATGGCAACACGATGGAAAGAGGAGTATAAAGAGTATTTTCCATTTAAGTGGCACAGAGATAATTTTACCAAGAATCTATCGGATTACTATGGATTTAGACGGGTCAATACCGAAAAAGGATTTTTGCTACTAGAATTAGGAGAGATGACTTGTGATAAGCAGATAGAGTGGCTAGAGCCAAGATTAGAACTTATTGCTACAAAAATTGCCGACTTTATTATGGATGAGTTGGAAAGATAAAAAATATAAAGGAATTAACCATGAAAAACAGATTAATATTACTAGCAAGTACCCTATTACTAACTTTGGCTTCGGCCAATGAGCCTTCAAACATCACCATACTAGACAAGCCAATTGTCTTTGAACAAGAGCGTATTGATATGACCAAAGAGTATATTCGTACCCATTATGGCTTCGAGGTTGACAATATCGAGATGACTCCACGTATTATTGTATTGCACTGGACAGCCGACATGAGCTTTGATAAATCATTCAAACGGCTTCAGCCTCAAAAGCTTTTTAGTGATAGAAAAGATATTCTTAAAGCGAGTGCATTAAATGTATCGGCACACTTTTTGGTAGCAAGAGATGGTACCATTCACCGACTTATGCCAGAGAACTGGATGGCACGACATGTTATTGGGCTAAACTACTCTAGTATTGGTATTGAAAATATTGGGGGAAAAAACAATAAAACAGATGACCTAACTCCTGCTCAACTTCAAGCCAATATTGCATTGGTGCGATACTTAAAAGAGCAACACCCCTCAATTACCCACCTTATTGGTCACCATGAGTACAGAAGAATGGAGAGTACAGAGTTGTGGTTAGAGTTGGACAGTGGATACAGAACAACAAAAAGTGATCCAGGTGATAGTTTTATGAGAAAAGTTCGTAACGAAGTTCAAGATTTAAATCTTTCAGAGGCTCCAAAAAGCAAATAAAAGAAGGATTTAGTACCCTCTACAAAACGGGATTCAAGGAAAGTTTAAAGTTACCCCATACAACTAAAGTAACAATAGACTTACCATTTAAAAACTAAATGCCCTCTTCTATTTGGTCTTTTTTAAGAGATACTCTGCTTATAGTATATCTTAAAAAAATTTAGAAATCGACTTTTTTAAAAAAAATGATAAAAAACATTACTATTTTATGGCTGTAATGTTGGGTTTATCCTCTAATTCGACAATTTCAAACATATTTATGACCTCTTGTGACTCTGTAATGGCAACAACGGTTAATTTATTAAGTACATCAATATAACTGTTGTCATACAACGCCCCTTGAATCTTACCATCAAACTTAGTAAAGGTTCCCACACTTAGCTCAAACATGTCCATTAAATCTAATGATTCAACATTAGTATTGGGGGCAACTAACCGATATTCACCATTTTCTAAGACCCCTCCCTCAATATTAAGTTCATAAAACTCAAGGGTTGCTGGTTTGGTTGAATCAAAAAAATTATCCCCGTTAAATTCATCACTCTCGTTGCTATCAAAATAACTTACAGTGGTGATATTATTTTCAGTATCCAAAACAATTTTCTCTTTAAAACTCTCATCAGAAATTCCCCCAACAAAAAGCAGTTGAGACCCCTCATCAGAGACTTTTCCATTGAGCGAGAAGTTCGATTGAGTAATTTGTCGATTAATAAGCAGGGTTCCCACCGTGTTGGCTGTTACAAATATACTTCTATTTATATCGTTGGTATCCATCAGCGTAAAACTAAGATTTTTCTGAGCATCTAGCCGTTTATCTTGAGTGGTATTAAAAAGATGCATTACCCGTTGTCCATTCTCTTGTGTTAGATATTTAAGACTCATGCTCTCTTTAGAGTTGTTGCCATCTTTAACATACAAAGTCTCTACATCTTCACTCTCTTCTGACCACTTCACGGTCTGAACGGTATCTCTTTGATGGTGACTTAACCTATAGTGATACGCATTTTTAGTAAACTCTATCTCTCCAAAATAAATCTCGGTATCATTATCTTCTGTAACCGTCAAATTTGACTCTTTTAACAGATTAATAACCTGCTCATTCATTATAAAAGACAACTCCTCCTCTTCAAAAGTACATTGGGTCATCCCTTCGCATCGCTCTAACACTTCAGGCATAACATTTTCTAGGTAGATTAAATTAATTTTCGATAATGCAATATACTTTTGAGAGCGTTCCAAATCATCTATTAACTGAGTATAAGCAATACTCTCTTCTGTAGTAAATGATTGATTTGTCTCGTTAAAAGATGACTTTTTTAAAATTTGTGGAATCTCCATACTGATGGTTTGTGGAAGTGTTTTACTAAAAACAACCTCTACTCTCTCTTCTTCTATATTGGGGGTTGAAGGTGGCGTTGTAATGTTCGGTTCAGAAGTCTCTACGATTGCAATAGATTCTGAATTATCACCATCCACAGCCGTTGAAGGTTTACTTTGAGCACCACAACCAACAAGAAAAAACAGACCAATAACTAAAAATAACTTTTGAATAATCATAAAAACCTCTCTATCTATTCTAACGTTTTAGACCTAAAATAAGCCATAAGGTTAGATAAATATTTTATGTACTACTATAGTATAAGCAATTTATAATAAAAAAATGTAGGAAAAGTGTAGATTATGTTAAAAAAATCAAAATATAGCCTTTTATATGTCGAAGATGAAGCATTTATTCGTCGTATCGCTATCTCATATCTTCGTCCTTACTTTAGTGAAATTCATGAAGCATCTGATGGAGAAGAAGCACTTCTTATCTATCAAGAGAAAAAACCCGATATGATTATTACCGATATTGAGATGCCCAATATGGATGGATTAACGCTCTGCAAAATCATAAGAGAAGAGGATAAAAAAACCCCCATTATCATTACCACAGCGTATACCAATACCGAATACCTGCTAGAAGCTGTCACTCTACAACTGATTAAATATTTGGTAAAACCGATGGAAGAGGAGCCTCTATTTGAAGCGATAAATCTCTGCTTTAAACAGATAGAGAGTCAAAACCCTGCCGTGGTTAATATTAATAAATTTTATAAATATGATATTTTTAACCACACCCTTATTCATAACGACACCATTGTTAAACTTACCGAATCACAACATAAACTGCTCTCGATATTGATTCAAAATTACGGGCGTATTGTCTCATATTCCGAGATAGAAAACTATGTATGGTACGACAAAGTGATGAGTTCCGATGCCCTGCGTAGTCTGATGCGTGATGTGCGTAAACTGATTGGAAAAGAGCATATTGAAAATATCTCAAAATGTGGCTACAGGATACACCTCTATGGATAATACAGCCAAAATAAAACTCATTGCCATCGCCCTTTATGCTATTTTTGCTTTCCTATTTTTTTATGATGACCACTTTGTACAAAACAGCACCATTCTTCACCATTATGACCACATACCCTTTATGGTTGCCCTACTTAGTCTTGGAATTATTTTCTCTGCAGGGGTTTATAATTTGGCATTTTATTTCTATATACGTAATCGCCAATATCTCTACTATGCCTTGGCACAACTCTTTATACTTCTCACCCTTATTAGTATTGAAAGCCTACTCATCGCCCCCTTTAATGAAATATATAATTTTAAAAACTACTGGCTACTTGATGTGTCACAAACCCTAATGCTTATCTTTTCGATGCTCTTTATTCAGGCATTTTTTAGCACCTATAAAATCCAAAAACTCAACAACCTTATTCAATCCATTATCTATCTGGCTCTTTTTGATATACTTCTCTCAATCATCTTTTCGCACACCATTATTACCAAATTTGTTCCTGCTTTTGTTTGGGTTTGGTTTATTCTAAGCGAAGCCTTTCGCCACACCCAAACCAAAGATGTACCCTTCTATTTTGTCTTTGTAGGTTGGCATATTGTTATTGTGATTATTCTGTTAGAGTACACACAAATTATCAATCCAACACAGGTTGATTTTCCTTTTTTACATATTGCTTTTGCCCTAGAGTCGATGCTACTCTCGTTTGCTCTCTCTTATAAATTTAGACTCATAGAAGATGAACAAAAGGTTCAACAGACCCTACTTTTACAACAATCTAGACTGGCAAGTATGGGAGAGATGATCTCTATTATTGCCCATCAGTGGCGACAGCCTCTTAACTTTTTAGCATTTTCGTTTATGCACATTAAAAAGAACTGTAAAAATGATGAAGAGGCAATACTTACCATTAAAGAGGCAAATGAACAGCTTCAATATATGTCTCAAACCATTGAAAACTTTAGAAATTTTTATAACCCCTCTAAAAAAAGAGAAGCGTTTGACATTGAGAAATCTTGTGCTACTACCTTGCAGATTATCTCACCCACGCTACAACCTGCAAAAATAAAAATAGAGATGAAAATAGAAAAGAATTTCTCTTTTTATGCCAACAGTAATGAGTTTCAACAGGTCATATTAAATATTGTTAATAATGCCCGTGATGTACTTATAGAGCGAAAAATAGAGAATCCACAAATAACCATTACCATTAATCAACCCACCATTACCATTACTGATAACGCAAAAGGCATCGGAAAAGAGCATATAGATAAAATTTTTGAACCCTATTTTAGTACCAAACAAAACAGCGATGGAATAGGGTTATATATTGCAAAAACCATTATAGAAAAAGAGATGGGTGGAAAGCTTGATGTTGTCACGAACAGTGAAGGAAGCCATTTTATTATCAAACTTTTGGATAAACCAAAGCAAGAATAAGCTGATAAAATTTAGATATAATAAACAAAACAAAACAGAACAAGGAAAAATTATGAAAAAGATTATTTTAACACTACTTGTAGCACTAAGCACTTTTGCTCAAGCTGAAAATCTTAGACCACTCTTTCAACTCTCTTATGACTTGGGTGGTGATGACTTGGTCACCATTGCCCACGACTATGAAAGAGACTACACCATCTCGGCAGGTGACGGACTACGATTTGAAGTAGGTATGGCAATAGACAACCCCCAAACCAATGTCGAAATACAGTTTTTAGCAGGATACAAATTTGACAGTGATAATGCAGGAAATGGTGATATTTTATGGAGCAGTGTCCCTTTGACTGCACTCGCACTGGTTGAGATGCAAAATTGGAAATTTGGAGGGGGGCTTACCTACCACATTGACCCTAAACTTCACGGAACCTTTGGTCAAGACAGCATTGACTATGAGTTTGAAAATGCTTTTGGTGGCATTCTACAAATTCAATACGCCCCCATTTACAACTTTAATATTGGTTTAAGAGCCACCTTTATTGATTATACTTTAGAGAGTAACCCCACTCAAACAGCCAGTGGGAACAGTCTTGGATTGGTCGGAACCTTTAAATTTGGTGGTAGCCGTTCACGTTTTAGATAAGCGATTTCATCTAAAATATCTTTATAATACTCAGCTTGGTTCTCACTGAAAGTTCTTTAAGTCGCTTATTGGTGTATCCGAAGATTTTAACACGTTCACAAGCTTTATTTTTTATAGTGTAGCTAAATGTAGCTTATATCCACCACTTGAAAGAGGTGGTTTTACGCTACAGTTTGATAATCTACAAACTCAAAAGCCATATCTTTTGCTTTAAAAAATTTAATCGCCTTACGCACACTGTCACAAGTTTTAATACCATATATTGTCATTTTTATCCTTATTTAAAAAACCAATTCCCATCATGGGGAATGAAGACATCCCAAAAATTCATTAATGCCTCTGGGCTAAAAAGAGCATTTTGAAGCATCATCGTATCGGGTGCTACCCACATTAAAGCCAACAAACTTCCATAAATGATTACATTTTGAATTTTATCTGATTGCGTTTTCAAACGATAAAACTTTAAAGCCGTTCCTAGTGATTTTTTAACCCGTCTATTGCCCAAGTCAACACTGTAGACCTCATCTAAAATCAGATGTACCAAATAACCAAAGGTGGTCATAATTCCATAAATCCAAGAAATCAGTGCATTAAGACCAAAGAATAGGTGCATTATAATCGCCACCGAAACCCCAAAAATCATTGCCACAGGAACAGAGTGAAACATCCCTCGGTGTTTGGATATTTTACGAAATAGATCTATCATACCATAACGCAGGGTATAAAAAATTACCCCACTCACAACAAGCATCTCAACAATAGAGTAGACCGAAGATTTAACAAAGACCACCATAATGGTTAAAAGTAACGACACCACATTAAACCCCACCCGAATCGCTTTAGAGTTGGCAGAGTCCACATCGGGCATTAATCCCCCCAAAGTGCCAATACTAAATGCAATCACCGCTTCAACAGGGGTAATCACCTCCATTGCCATAAAAATAGCACTCATCACTGCTGACGCTGTGGCTGCTACGGTAAAGTGGGTATTAAAATTTGCCATTTAGGGTGTGACTTTGGTAATAAGCTTATGATTATTTCCTAAAATATCTTCGATAATCATAGAATTTTTAAAAAGTACCATATAGGGTTTTGGACTCAACATTCTCCCCGTTCTATTCTGCGTAGCAATCGAGACATCGACCATCCACCCTTCCCACTCAACACCTCCACCATAAGCAAAACCTTTTTTCTTGTAGGCACGTTGAGGTGAAGAGAAGGTATACTGAGCCGTCGAAGCATGTTTAAGCTTATTAGAAAAATAGTTTTTAATGGTTAATTGATAGTTTTGTGGAGGATAACCATATTTAGACATCTGCACAGGAGAGCCAAGAGTTGGTGTCTGAATCGTTGGTTTTGGCGTGTAGGTGACTGGAACACACCCCGTAAAAATAAAAATTCCACTAATGATGGTGAGTTGTTTGATGGTGAGGTTCATTCTTTTTCCCTATTATATTTTTTAAAAGTATAACCTATAATAAAAGAATTGTATAAAATTTATGAATATTTAAAGCAAGATTGCGTCAGAAAATATCTCTGACGCAGAATTTTTATACAATCTGCATTTTTGGAAACGGCGTGTTCAGACCCGAACCACGAAGGCAAAGCCTTCCGATTCCTAGTTTTTCAAGAACTCTATTAAAAAATCATTCCATCAACAGGTGAAGATGCTGTTGCAAATGGTCTTTTAGGAATTCGTCCTGCTAAGTAACTCATTCGACCTGCTCTGACTGCATATTTCATCGCCTCAGCCATTAAAATAGGGTTTTGTGCTTGTGCAATGGCTGTATTGGTTAAAACACCATCTGCCCCTAATTCCATAGAAATAGACGCATCACTGGCACATCCAATTCCTGCATCAACAATTACAGGTACCGACAACGCTTCACGAATAAAGTGAATGTTAAACTTGTTTTGAATCCCCAATCCTGAACCAATAGGAGCCGCCAAAGGCATAACAGCGTGAGCCCCTGCATCTTCTAATCTTTTTGCCATAATTGGATCATCTGATGTATATGCCATAATGGTAAATCCATCTTTAGCCAATACTTCACACGCTTTAATGGTCTCTAAAACATCAGGGTAAAGGGTCTTTTTTGTATCACCAATCACCTCTAATTTAATCAAATCAATCCCTGTTGCTTCACGTGTTAATCTAAAAAGAGTAATCGCCTCTTCAGCCGTTACACACCCAGCCGAGTTAGGAAGAAACTTAACATTGGTATCTTTAAAATAATCCATCAAGTTCTCCTCTTCAGGGTTGGTAATGTTCACTCTTCTTACAGCTACCGTAATTAGTTCACTACCACTTGCTAGTGTTGCATCTAAAGTGGTCTGAAAACTATCATATTTACCCGAACCAACAATTAATCGACTCCCCAACTCATACTTACCAATTTTTAAAATTTCACTCATCATCTTACCTTTTTTGTGGGGTTATATCACATCCCTATTTAAAACTTTCTTTATTGTTCATTTTTTCTTCTACAAAAGTAGAGGTTAAAGATATGCTATAATTCATTATCAAAAAAAGAAGATGTAAACTATATGATTGATGTTTTAGGACTCAATAGAGTTAAATTTAAACGGGCAAGACAAATTCAGAGAATTAGAAAGGCATTTGAGCATGATTTAGAACTAGAAGAACCCTGCGAATACATCACTTCGTGGAAAATGACTTTGCAAAATTTAAAAAAAGAAAATAAATAGATAACATAAAGCAAATATGAAACCCATCAAAATAATAACCCCAATTGCCCTATTTTTACTTCTAGTCACATTACTCCTAAACTTCCTCTATCCACTTGATATAGCACGACTTAACAAGCCAAAATCTACCATTATTTATGATCGTTATGGGCAACTGCTCTCTATTAAACTTAGTTCAGATGGGTATCTGCGTATTCCACTTGAACCCGATGCCATCAATACCAACATTAAAAAGATTGTTTTGGGGTACGAAGACCAATATTTCGAGAAACATTTGGGGGTAAACCCGTTGGCTATTGTTCGAGCATTGTGGTTTAATTTGACCAATCATCATAAAATTGGTGCTTCGACCATTACCATGCAAGTGGCACGAATGATGCACCATCAACCCCGTACTTTAAAACAGAAACTGATTGAAATTTTTCAATCGTTTCAACTCGAATTTAAATATACTAAAGATGAGATTTTAACACTTTACCTCAATAATGCTCCCTATGGGGGTAATGTCGAGGGGTTTGCCTCTGCTTCGTTTCGCTATTTTAACCTGCCCCCCTCTTCTCTCTCGCTTTCTCAAATTTCTTATTTGACCAGTATTCCTAAAAACCCTAATCGTAACTGTCCCAAAGCCCATCGAGATATTAATAAAATAAAGGAGCGTATACTTAATAGGCTCTATGGTTTAAAGGTAATCAACAGCAAGGAGTATCAACGCTCTAAAAATGAGATTATTTGTGCCAAAATTTATAACCTACCTCATCAAATTCCCCATTTGACAGCTCGAATCAACCAAGAGGGCAAGGTCATCACCACCATAGATATTAAACTACAAAAGCGTGTTCAAGAGCTTATTAGCACTCAAACCAAAACCCTAAACAGATTTCAGATTTATAATGGTTCTGCCATGGTGATTGACAATCAAACCATGCAAATTTTAGCCTATGTAGGGTCGCATAATTTTTATGATAATCAACATGGGGGGCAAAATGATGGAGTTCGTGCGTTGGTCTCTCCTGCTTCGACCATGAAACCCTTTATCTATGCCAAAGCCCTAGAGCAAGGGCTTATTTCACCCCTTAAGAAACTTTATGATGTTCCCCTTTTTATTGAAGGATACAAACCCACCAACTACTCAAAACAGTATCTAGGCGAAGTTACGGCTTCGGAAGCGTTGCAATACTCTTTGAATATTCCTGCTGTGGAACTAGATAGACTGCTTAATAAAAATAGCCTCTATGGTCTACTAAAACAAGCCAATATCTCATCACTCAATCAGTCAAAATCCTACTATGGAAGTGCATTAACGCTAGGGGGATGGGGAATATCTTTAAAAGAGAACCTTCAACTCTTTGCAATGTTGGCAAATGGGGGAGTCTATCAACAAGCGACCTATCTACAGCATCAAGAAATAGCTTCTACTCAAAGATTACTTAGCAAAGAGTCTACTTACTTGGTCAGCACCATATTAGCCAATGCCCCACGAGCCAACTTCTCCTCATCATGGGAGTTTATGAAAAATATGCCCAAAGTGGCATTTAAAACAGGTACCTCTGCCCACACCAAAGATGTACTGACCATTGGCTACACCCCAAAATACAGTGTAGGAATATGGTTTGGAAACTTTTCAGGTAAAGAGAGCAGAGCTTACAAAAACACCTATGCCACAGGCTTAAAGAGTGCCTCTCCTACGCTGTTTCAAATTTTTAAACTGTTGGATCAACAAGAGTGGTTTACCCAACCCCCCAATATTGTTAAACAATCCATCTGTCAAGATGCTATATCTTTAGGAAAATGTAAAAAAATAGTTACTGATTATACGATAAAAGGGGTAAAACTCCATACACCCTGCTCTGCCATGCGTGCAGAGGTGTTGTCTTATTTAATAGAACAACAAAGTATTAACTCTATTACAGAACTCTCTGCACACCCCTGTTATAAGCAGTGGAAAAGCTACAAACCCCTTATTACTAGCCCTGTTCATAACAAAACCTATATAAACAATCGACTGCTTCCCAATAGGCTGAAAAAAACCCTATTACAGTGTTACTCTTTTGAAGCAAACAGCACCATCTATTGGTTAATTGATAAAGAGAAACCCATTATAGCCTTATCAGGAGAGAGAGTCTATCGTTATCTCTCCCCCAACCCTCATCAAATCTCTTGCTTAGATAAGGGGGCAAAAATGCAGACCATCACCATTGAGAACCAAGAGCTTTAAGTTAAAAACCAATCCGTTGCTCAAAACTTTGAAGTCTAAAGACCTTATGCTTGTCAATAATCACTTGACCTGTAACAATGGTATTAAAAGAGACAATAGTACCATCTTTGTCATAAACTATATTAGAAACCTCTATTTTTGTGTCTTTTGTAAGATTCAAATCATTAAAGAAGTAAGGTTGAATCACCTTTAACTCTAAAAGTTTGGGAAACCTTCCATCTTCATCTGCTTTATGGTAAGCAATTTCAATATCACCATTTTGAATGGTTTCGTCATCCTCGCAGAGATGAAAAGAGATGTTTTTAAGGTGCGACTGAACAGCTCCACTGTTGTTAATAAGTTGCAATCCACTAATGGTACAGTAGTTGGTCTCTTGAGCAAAGGAGGTTGCCTCTTTGATGTTAATATTATGAATATGACTCTTAAGTAGCAGTGCCAAACGCCTGTTAAGTATTTCAATATCTAGTGGCTCTAGGTCACTCTTCTCTTTGCTACTGTAACTAATAGAGGTGGCTTTCCCCACGGCTGTATTTTTTTTTTGAGGTGAAGACTTGGTATTGCTACACCCTTGAAAAAAGATACTCGCTAGACTTAAAATAGCAAAAGATTTTTTAAAATATGGCATAATAGCCCCTTTTATATGGTAGTTATTTGGTTAAATATTAACATATTATATTATTATAAACTTAATATTTTATATTAATATTTAAATTTTATTAAAATAAAAGCTAAACTGTTTCTAATTTTTATTTGACATAGATTAAAATTTGATATAATACAAAAAACAGAAATGGAGAGATTTTAATGAATATTACCATGCTCTATAGTAAGTTACACAGAGCGACAATAACAGAAGCAAATCTTAACTATGTTGGTTCGATTACCATTGACAGAGAGCTTTTAAAAAGTGCCAATATGCGTGTTGCTCAAAAGGTAGATATTGTTAATATTAACAATGGTGAGCGATTTTCAACCTACATTATACCAGGGGTTGCAGGTAAAAAAGAGATATGTATTAACGGAGCCGCTGCTCGAAAAGTACAAGTGGGTGACAAAATTATTATTATTGCCTATGCGTCAATGACCGAACAAGAGGCAGAGACATTTAAACCACAAATTGTTATATTAGAAGATGACAACAGTGTGGCACAAGAATTTAAAGGATTAGAGTAATGTTTGAAGGACTTGATATGAGTAAAATGGGGCAGATGATGGAAGAACTTCAATCTAAAGCCAAAGCAATGGAAGAGCAATCTAAACTGATTACCATGACAGCCAAAGCAGGTGGTGGGATGATAGAGGTGACGGCCAACGGTGCAGGAGAGGTCATTGATATTAATATTGATAACTCTATTTTAGATGACAAAGAGTCTTTGCAGATTCTACTTATCTCTGCAATAAATGATGTCTTTAAGATGGTTGAAGACAACAAAAAGTCTCAAGCCATGGGCATGATGGGTGGAATGAATCCTTTTGGAATGAAGTAACCCGACAAGAAAAAACTATATAAAAGCATATCTAAGTCACAAAACCTATATAAACCTAAACAGT
>DCAF01000076.1:37090-52874 GCA_002311915.1 Sulfurovum sp. UBA1140
CAAAAAAATCATTTCTCTTTCTATTTTTCTAATTTTACTCTTTTAGAATTAGAATGTTTTTTTATTGGTTCTTTTTTCAGGGTACATTATAGTAAAATTATCGACTAGCTTTACCACTGTAAAATCATAAAAATAGCCGACAAAAAGTAGTTGGCTATAAAAATGGTAATGGATGCCAACACCACGGCTTTGGTGGTTGCCATCCCTACTCCTTTGGCTCCTCCTGTCGTATGGTAACCCACATAAGCACCAATTGAGCCAATAAAATAACCAAATACCAAACCTTTTAAAATTCCTGTACCAATATCTGAAAAAGTAAGAAGCTGTTTAATCGTATCGGTATAACCTATAGGATTTAAATCCAACATCAACCACGAAATAAGATAGGCACTTAGATTTGAAATAAAGTCAAAAAAGATAACCAACAGAGGCAATGAAATCATCGTGGCAATAATACGTGGAATAATCAGATATTTTTTAGAATCAATCGCCAAAGTCTCAATGGCATCTATCTGTTCGGTTACCCGCATGGTTCCGAGTTCGGCTGCCATTGAAGAGATGGCTCGTGAAATCACCATTAACGAGGCAAAAACAGGTCCCAACTCACGGGTGATTGAGATAAAAATGGTATACCCCATAAAACCCTCGGCACCAAACTTACTAAACCCTTGATAAAGCTGAACGGCTTCAACCATTCCTGTAAAGAGTGCCGTTAAAAAAATAACGGCTATTGTACCCACCCCTACAATATCAAGCTGTTCAAAAATCTGTTTAATTCTCCATGGTCGTTTAAACATCAGAGGTATCAACGAGAGTTGAAACAGTATAAAGATACCAAACTTATCCATATTTCTTATCATGTTAACAAAGGGAGACCCAATAAAAGTAAATAGACGTTCCATAATATTCTTTTAATTTTTTCTATATTTTATCTAAAAATTGGGTAAACTTGCTTTATGAAAATTGGAACAGACATTACCGTGGTTAGCAGAATAGAGTCGTCATTTAAACGATTTGGGGATAAATTTTTAGATAAATTTTTATCAGAAGAGGAGCAAAAACTCTCAAAAAAAATAGAGAGCATTGCAGGATATTGGTCAGCCAAAGAGGCCGTATCAAAAGCATTGGGCTGTGGTATTGGGGCAGAGCTTGGCTTTCATGATATTATTTTATACAAAGATACCAAAGGGGCTCCCCATTTTAAGCTAAGTGCCAAAGCCCAAAAACACCATAAAATTTCAGAATCATCACTTTCAATTGCCCATGATGGTGGATTTGCTATTGCTGTGGTGGTGATTAACCAAACCATCATAAAAAATAATTTATAAAATATTTTTTATTTAAATATATGATATTCAATTATTTTATATAAAAAATTATGATATTATTCTCCCAATTAAAAAAAAGGAAATTATATGGATTTTTAAAAAAATTGTTGGCTATTGGAATGGTTATTACTTCAATATATAATGCTCCCCAAGAGTTGGAGTATAAACAATGGGTTAAAGAGAAGAAAAAAAGAGTAAAAGTTGAATTAACTCAAAAAGATAATTTTGATATGGTGTAGGAAACAGTGACAGATAGAAAAATTCCTATCTGTCAAAGAGGTTAAGAGAAGAAAGTTAGATATTAATATCCACTTACTTTTACCATTTCGGCAATGTACTCTAAAAGTGGGTCAACATAGAACATTGAACCAACGGTTACGAATACTGCTAAACCAAGAATGGTCATTAACGGTTTAGAAACGTTGTAATAAACAGTCTCTTCGGTTGTTTTTGCTAATGGCTCTTTTAAGAACATATAAATAATTAGTTTTAGGTAATAGTACGCTGCAATTGCAGAGTTAAGACCCATAATAACTGCTAACCAAATGTATCCATAATCAATTGCTGCACTCATTAGGTAGATTTTACCCCAGAATACTGAGAATGGTGGAACCCCTGCTAATGAAAGCATAAATAGACCCATAACAACAGCACCCATCGGCATGATTTTAATCATCCCTGCAAATTTTTCATATGGGTGGTCATATCTTGAGTGGTGAACATTGTGTTTATGACGACTTACCCATAACATGGCAAATGCGCCAAGGTTGGTAAACATAAACAGACCATAATACAAGAAGATACCTGAATTGGCTTTGGTCGTGGCTAACCCAATCGCTACCATTACAAAACCTGCATGAGAGATTGATGAGTATGCCAACATACGTTTAACATCCTCTTGAACCAGTGCCATAACATTGGCAATGGTCATGGTAATAACTGCCATGGTCAAGACCGCGATCTGAACCCAAACAACCTGAAGCTCAATAAACATCTCAAAAATTCTCATCGAGACAACAAATGCTGCGAGTTTAGGAACAACTGACATATAACCTGCAAGTGGTGCAGAAGCCCCTTCGTAGACATCTGGAGCCCATGTATGGAATGGGAAGAGAGAGAGTTTAAAGGCAAATGATGCCAATAAGAACCCTGCTCCACCAATAACCAATGCCATAATAGATGGCTCACTTATTCGTGATTGAAGAACTTCTGAAATCTGATACAACTCTAAACTTCCAGTAATACCATAAAGTATCGCTGAACCCATGGTGAAGAAACCTGCAGCCAATGCACCCATCGTAAAGTATTTTATAGCAGCTTCAAAAGAGTTGGCTCTGTTGTGCATTGCAATCAATGTGTAGAGTGCCAATGAGGCAGTCTCTAAACCAACAAAGATAAGAATCAAGTTATCTGAACTCACCATAAACTGGAATCCTGCAATCATAAACAAGAAGAGTGCAAAGAATTCAGGATACGAATACTCATGGAATCTTTTTGAAGTCAATGCCAATGGAATAAAGAGAATAGACGCTACCAAAATTAAAATCTGGGAGAGTATCGCAATACCATCAATCAACATCACATCAAAGAAACCTCGTTCGTTAACCGTTAAACCAACCGTTGCTCCTAAATCAATAAGAATAATTAGAATGGTTAACATCACATAAAGCGATTTATCTAAATTATCTTTCACCAAATCTACGGTTAAGATTAAAAGTCCACCAGCAATCGCAATAAGCATCGGTGCTAGTGTGACAAGGTTAAGTGCCTCTAAGCTAATATTTACTGGTTCTAACATTATTCTACCTCCTTAGCACTTTTGCTGACAATAATAACATCTTTTGCCTCTTGTGTCTGTGCTTTGCTTTCCATGAAACTTATAAGTGCTTTCACAGAGTTATCAATTGGCTCAAGTACAGGCTTTGGATAGACACCCAACCATACCACAATAGCAACCAATGGTAAAAGGGCTGTTAACTCTCTACCATCTAAATCTTTTAGACCTATATTTTTTTCGTTGGTCACAGGACCAAAGAATGATTTTTTGAAAAGGTTAAGCATGTAAACTGAACCTATAATAATTGTTGTTCCTGCAATAATGGTACCAACAACTGATACTTTATAGAAACCAAGAAGAACCAAGAACTCCCCAACGAAACCGATGGTCAATGGTAATCCAACCGATGCCATTAACATAATACCAAAGATGGTCGCATAGACAGGCATCACGGAAGCCAATCCACCAAACTCACTCATCATTTTAGTACCTGTTCGCTCATAAATAACTCCTACAAGCATAAACAGAGCACCCGATACAATACCGTGAGAGAGCATTAAGAAGATTGACCCACCAAGACCTTCAGTATTCATGGCAAATACACCAATCATAATGATACCCATGTGAGATATAGAAGAGTACGCAATTATTTGCTTCATATCTTTTTGGGCAAAGGCTATCATGGCAGTATAGACCACCATAATAAGCGAAAGGATCATGACAAAGGGAATCATGCTTACCGACGCATCAGGGAAGAGAGGCAATGAAAATCTTACAAATCCGTAAGTACCCATTTTAAGTAGTACCGCTGCCAGTATTACCGACCCAATGGTTGGTGCTTGACCGTGAGCATGAGGCAACCATGTATGGAATGGGAACATTGGAACTTTGAAGGCAAACCCAGCAAAGAGTGCCAAGAATAACCAAGTCTGCATATCGACAGGCAATACCAACTGATACCAATCCAAAATGTTAAATGACCATACGCCACTGGCTTGTTGATAGTAGTATGCCATGGCAAGAAGACCAACGAGCATAATCAACGAACCTGTAAAGGTATAAAGGAAAAACTTAACCGCGGCATAAACACGTGTTGGTCCACCCCATGCTCCAATAATATAAAGCATTGGAACCAATGAAAGCTCCCAGAAAAGATAGAACATAATCGCATCTAATGAAAGGAAAACACCCACCATGGTCATCTCTAAGAAAAGAAGAGAGACAATCATGTTTTTCATGTTTGGTGTGTCATCTCTTAATGAGATAATACCCAAGAGTGTCATCAATGTTGACATTAGAACAATGAAAAGAGAGATACCATCAACCGCAACATTGTACGAAATACCAAACTCAGCAATAATCGGTGTAAACTCAGTAAACTGCATTCCTGCATTTGCTGTATCGAAACTCATCCATAACCAAATAGAGAGCAAAAATTCTACTGCTGCAACGGCAATACCATACGCTTTGGCACTGTTCTTATCAACAACAAATCCTAGTATACCAGCCAATGCTGGGAAAAATATTAATACACTTAATATATGACTCATAAACCTCTCCTTAACCGATAACAGCAGCGACTGCTGCTGCCAATATTAATAACAATGCACCTGCACCCATCCAGTTAAGGTAAGATGAAAGGTTACCATTTTGCATATCTCTTGAAACATCACCCGACTTATAGAAGAGTCTAGCAATTAAGTCAACCGAACCATCAACCACTTTTTTATCAAATTCCCAGAACTTCGCCGAGAGAATGGTATAAGGTTGAACAATAAACTCATCATAAAACTTTGGAACATAGTATTGGTTTTCAAGCAATTTATAAACAAATGAATCTGCAAGTTTTTCATCTTTTTTCCATGCCTTTGCACCTGTTCCTCCATACTTTTTCCAAGCAATAGCAATACCTATTAGAGCAAAAAGAATAACCAATGCACCCAAATAACCTGCCAAATGATGCGTATGTTCACTCATCTCATAGACGGGTAAATTTTTAGTAATAAACCCTTTAAAGTCATCCATAAACCAACCAAATGAGATAGCAAGAGCCGCTAATGGTGCCATGGCTACTAAAACATACTTGTACATATCATGAGGCTGGAAACCTAGAGCTTTATATCGCTCTTCACCATGGAAGGTAAAGAATACTTGTCTAAAGCTATAGAACGCTGTCATACCAGCAGTAATCACTAGCATTCCCCAAAGAATGTAAGTACCTTCGTTGAAGGCTGTTTCAATAATTGCATCTTTTGACCAGAATCCTGCAAAGAACGGAAGACCAGCAAGAGCGATAGACGCGATACCCATATAGATATATGAACCCACCATAGCCTTTCTAAGTCCACCCATTTTAAAGATATCCAGTTCATCATCCATTGCGTGCATTACGTTACCTGCACCCAAAAAGAGTAAGGCTTTAAAGAACGCATGAGCCGCAAGGTGAAAAAGTGCAATCCAATAAGCACCCAATCCAACGGCCGCAAACATGTACCCCAACTGAGAAAGAGTAGAAAGAGCAACAATTCTCTTAATATCTCTAGCAGTCAGTGCCATAGAAGCTGCATAGAAAGCAACAAAAGTACCCAATACTGCAATAAAGTAACTCACCCCTGCTACAGCATCTAAACTGTAAAGAGGGTTGGCTCTAATAATCAAGAATACCCCTGCTGTTACCATGGTAGCTGCGTGAATCAATGCAGATACAGGTGTAGGACCTTCCATCGCATCGGTAAGCCATGTATGCAGTGGAAACTGTGCTGATTTACCCATTGCACCAATAAAGAGTGCAATAGCAATCGCTACTAAAATTCCATCTGCCAGTTGTGGAAGTGCATCAAATACTATATCATATTGAAGTGAACCAACATTCCAATAGATAAGGAAAATACCAACCAACATACCAAGGTCAGCAATACGGTTCATAATAAACGCTTCGTTTGCTGCCCATGATGGTGAGATAGATGGATTCTCTTCAAATGTTTTATCTGCTTTATGATACCAAAAACCAATCAGTAACCAAGAACAGACACCAACGCCTTCCCAACCAATAAAGAGACCAGCAAAGTTATCACTCATTACCAAAATCATCATCGAGAAAACGAATGCTGAAAGGTAAGAGAAAAATCTGTTGTATGATTTGTCATGACTCATATACCCTGTAGAGTAGATATGAACAACCGTTGAAACCAAAGTAACAACAACCATCATGGTTACAGATATTTCATCAACAAGGAAACCAAAAGGAATCGTTAAATCCCCTATTGAAATCCACTCCATCATCGTAACCTGAACGGCTCCATATTTAGCCACATGTATGGCTAGAATAACAGAAGCGATAAAGGCAATACCTATCAATGCCGAGTTAACAACACCTACAAGATGTGTCCTTGGACTTCTTGCAAAAAATAGTCCAGCAAATAGTGATCCAACAAAAGGAGCAAACAGTGCTATATACAGTAAACTTTCCATTCTATCTATCCTTTCATTGCTGAGATAACATCAAGATCTAAAGAACCATATTTTTTATACAATAAAATTAATAGTCCTAAACCAACAGCAACTTCAGATGCTGCAACAGCGATGACAAAAAAGGCAAACATTTGTCCTGATAAATCACCATAATAGTTTCCAATCGCAACAAATGCGATATTTGAAGCGTTCAGCATCATTTCGGTTGCAAAGAAGAGCATCAAAAGATTTTTTCTTCTAAGAACCCCCATAAATCCTATACTAAACAGTAAACCTGATAGTATCAGATAGTGACTAACTCCTATCATTTTCCCGCTCCTTTTAAAATCTCATCTTCATGGTCATAGGTATCATCATTGGTTGTCAATGAGTAATCCATCTTTTTACCAGCCAAGATAATACCTGCAATCATTGCTACAAGTAACATCACTGCTGCCACTTCAAACGCTACAAGATACTTGGTAAAGAGAACCATACCCACCGCTTGTGCATTTCCAACACCTTCAATCACTGGGTGGATTGCTTGAACGTTCTCTCCAATAATTGGAGCAGAGAACATAATAACAAAAACCAATGCCATCAATCCACCTAAAATAAAAACTAAGGTAGGATTTTGATGCTTCTCTTTAATATCTTTGGTTGCATCAAAAAACATCATCCCAAAGGCATAAAGTGCCATAACAGCGCCCACATAAACGATGAGTTGAACAACCCCTAAAAAATCTGCTCCCAAAAGGAAGAAGAAACCTGAAATCATCACCATGCCCGAAGCCAACGCTGTCATCGCATAGAGTACATTTTTACTGAACGCCGTAATCAAAAACAGTATCGTGGTCGATATTGCAAAGACATAAAAGGCTATTACTTCATACATATTTTCTCCTTCTTTAGTACGCTAATGGCGTTTTTTTAATATTTTCATCAGCATTAGAACTTATCGCACCAAAACCTTGATACTCTTGTTGAAGATTCAATTTATCAATTGGTGTTAACATATCTTCAAAGAGTGAAAAACTCGCCCGTTGTTCAGAGGCAGTCTCATATCGTCCACCATGCACAATCGCCAATTCGGGACAAACCTCTGCACAGTAACCACAGAAGATACAACGACCAAAGTTAATGGTATATTCAGTAACCTCTTTTCTTTGGTTTTCGTCATATCGTGTGTCCATACTAATACAATTAGATATACAAATCTTCTCACAAAGACCACAACCGATACATCGGTAGTGACCACTCTCTAAGAGTCTAAGCATCTCATGAATTGCTCGGTATCGTGGAGAGATAGGCAACTTCTCAAATGGATATTGAGTCGTGTGCATCTTTCCTCTAAACAGAGCATTAATCATCTCTCGAAGTGTTACTCCAAGACCTGCAAATAGCTCTGGTTTGAAAGTTCTTGAGACCACCTGCTTGAATTTCTCCATAGCAGTTATTGGTGGCATCTCTAAATCCAATACCTTATAATTTTGTGTTCCAACATTTCTGTTTTTAAATTGTTCTAAACCCATTACTACTCCTTACACTATCATCATCACGAGACCCGTGATAAGAATATTGATAACTGCCAATGGCATTAATACTTTCCAACATAACCACATCAACTGATCTGGTCTTACGTGTGGCCAAGAAGCTCTTACCCATAACATAAAGAAGAATGAAAATGCTATTTTACCAATAATCATAATCCAACCTGGAATGAACCAGAAGTCATTGTATCCACCAAGGAAAACAACTGAGGCAATAATACCAATGGTAATCATGTTGGCATACTCACCAATAAAGAAGAGTCCCCAACGCATACCAGAATACTCTGTTACATATCCAGAGATAATCTCTGCTTCATGCTCTAAAAGATCAAATGGTGTTCTGTTGGTCTCTGCAAATCCTGCAATTAAGAAAAGAACAAAAGCAACAGGCTGATAAACCACCAACCATAAAGCACCATCTGCTTGATAATTATTAAAATCAACAAACGATAAAGAACCAACCATCATAATAGGAGCCAAGATAGATAAACCAGTTACAACCTCATAAGATAAAAACTGAATAGCAGTTCTTGCTGAACCGATAATACCCCATTTATTTGACTGTGCCATACCTGCTAGAAGTGGACCATAAAGACCCGCTGCCATCATACCCAATACAAACAAGATACCAACATTAATATCTGATGCAATAGAAGGCACATAGACATCTATGAAAGGAATCGTAAAATCAGGAAATACAGGAACCGCGGCTAAGGCGATAAATGCTGTTGCTGCTGTAATAATAGGAGCAATCGCAAATATAATCTTATTGGCATGTTGAGGGATAATATCCTCTTTGGTAAAAAGCTTAATACCATCTGCTGCCAACTGTAATACTCCATGAGGACCTACGTGCATAGGGCCAAGCCTTCGTTGCATAAATGCAAGAATCTTTCTCTCGATATATGTACCAAAACCAGCAAGACCTGCAATTACTGCTAAAATTAAAATTGCTTTAATTATAACACCTGCAGCCGTCACTTCGGGTAACATTGTTGCGTCTACCATTTTACACCTCTCTTATTGTTACTGTTTTATATCGTGACTCACCAAAGAGTTCATAAACATTTTCAGCAGATTTAAAATCAGGAACAGCAACAATGTCACCTTCCATCCTATCATCAACAATGACATCCAATGTTAAACTTCCATTTTCAAAAGCAACTTCAACTCTTTTACCTAGCGTTTCAGCTTTAGCAGGACTGGCATAAAGTCCAAACCCTTCAAAGATTTGATGTGATTTATCAGAGAAATCATTAAACTGTCTTTGTGGATTACATCTATAAGCGATTTCACCCTCTAACTCACTGCCCTCACTAAACTTCTCAACCGTAATCTCTTTAACTTCTTTTGATGTTGTTTCTAACAGATACCCTCTGTTCTCTTGTCCATCATTGGTATAACCATTTGGAAGTGTGTCGAACTCTACGGCTTTAAAACCTTTAGCAGTTGGTAGATGTGCTGTCCAATCAATGGTATGTTTTGGAGCAGATACAACCTCTCTCATAATATCATTTAACTCATAGCCGTGATACTCTAACGCTGCATTGGTTGGTGTTACCCTTTTATGCATATTAGTCAAAGTTCCCTCTTGCTGATTCATGGCAGGCATGTCCAAATCACCATCACCCAAAGCCGAAAGTCTAAAGTCACCCGATTCATTGTATCCGATGGTATAACCCGATGCTTCACTATCAAGATCACAAATCAATGCCACACCCAACGAGTTGGTTTTTGGTGGAATCATTGCTACATTAACTGACGATGACGCTTCGAGCACTGCAATCAATTTTGCAATATTTTCAGCCCGTTCATGGAAATATAAATCTTCACCAATCATTAAAGAGAAGCTGGTCTTTTTCTTCATCATCTTCTCGAATGATTTTTCAAACTTAGCAGAATCACCACCTAAAAGTTCAACCAAATTGGCATCAAGTTGATCTTTAACACTACTTGGTAGTTTATCTGCATCAGCAAACAACTTAATAATAAGCAGTAAAGCCAACTCTTCTTGTCCTACTTTATGCGTAAACATCTCAATGGTTTTACCAAAGGTAGGAATAAGTGTATCACCTACAGGGTGAAAATAGAGACCTGCACCTTTATTCATCTTCTGAACGTTATTAAAGGCATATCGTGCATTAGGATTATCATTTCTTAGTGAAGAACCAACACTCATAACAAAATCACTCTGCATAATCTCTTTAAAATCAGTCGTATAGAGTGAATTTCCTGAAGCTTGTGTATAAGCATTTAAGAAACGTTGAAATGCTTTGGCTTCACGGTTAATCAACTTCACACCCAATTTCTCTTTTAATGTTTGAAGCATTAACGCCTCTTCATTGGTGATGGTTGAGTTAAAGTTAATCACTTTTGCTTTTTTAAAGGCTTCTATGGCATTTTTAAATGTACTTTCATCTTTAACAGCATCTCTATTTTCAAAGTCATAACCAAATCGCCCTGCTCCACAAAGTGATACATAGTTCCACTCATTCGTTACACGGAAGATTTTCTCATCTCTGTTTTCAATCGAAGTTGGCTTGGTCTCATAATAAATCTGACAACCACTACTACAATGCGCACACGTTGCAGGAATTCGTTTTAAATCCCAAGCGTTTGAACTGTATTGGAAATCTCGACTCACCAACGCCCCAACAGGACATACTGCAATACACTCACCACAATCAGAACAATCTGTCTCACCCGTACCATTACTTGGAGCAATTACAGACTTTTGAAGTTTGTTCCACATTGCATAAGCATCTTTTGGCATCGTAACCTTAAGACCCTTGTCCAGTGTCGCACCACCTCGTTTGGTCGTTTTAATGGCAGCATCACCAATCATATCTTTACAAACCGTTGTACATCGCTCACAGACAATACATAGACCTGCATCGTAATGAAGAATGCTACTCCAATTGGTCGTCTCTCGTTTTGTATCTGCAATGGTATACGATTGCGAATCAATACCCAACTCTAGTGTATAGTTTTGTAACTCACACGCACCACTCTGATCACAAACACCACATTGAAGTGGGTGATTGACATCATATACTTCCATAATCGCTTTACGCTCTTCAAGAATATTCGAGGTAGAGGTGGTAATCTCCATCCCCTCTTTTACTTTAGCATTACAAGAATAAACCTGTTTCCCATCTGCTTCAACAAGACATATCCGACACGCTAGTGTCGGGGAACATCGTGTTAAGTAACAGATAGCAGGAATAAAGATGTCATTGGCACGAGCAGCATTAAGGATATATTCACCCTCTTTTGCTTTGTATTCTTGACCATCTATCTTGATGCTAATCATATTTTCTGCTGTTTTTACTTCGCTCATATTAGCTTCCTACCTTTTTTAACTCTAATCGACTAAATCTATAAGAGAATAGCAAAGCCGTACTTAAGCCCATATCAAAGATGGGGTTAAGTGCAATTGTTCCCTTTAGAGATGTATCAATCTTAAACACTCTTTTAAAATCTATGCCATTAATGGTGTAACTAACCGTATCACCATCTCTTAATCTACTGGCAGTTGCAAACTGTTGTGAACCTAAAAGATTCACCTCTTGCTCCAACTGTTTACACTTGGCTGTAAATGGAGAGAAGTGTTCTTGTGGGTTACAGTTATAAATCACCGCACCATCAATTCCAGCTATCTCATTTGGTTCTTCAATTGATTCATCGATATTTACCTCAACCTCATTTAACAGATAGCCTCGGTATTCATTGCCCGAAGCATCATAATAGTCAGGCAATGTATCAAATTCTACTGCTTCAAAACCTTTTTCTATAGGTAGTGATTTAGTATAATCAATCGTATACTCACGCTCTAATTCAAGTGCATTGGCAATATCATTTAAGATGTATCCACCATAATCCAAAGCCACATTCATTGGTACAACTCTTTTATCCATAGAGGTTAATGTTCCCTCTTGCTGATTAAATGCTGGCATATCCAAATCACCATCACCCAAAGCAGAAAGTGTGTAGTCACCTTTTACATTGTAACCAATGGTTGCACCCTCTGCCTCATCATCAAGATCACAAATCAATGAGATACCCAATCCATTACCTGCAGGTGGTATACAGATAACATTAAATCCTGCATACTTCTCAAGCAGTGCCAATAATTTAGCAATGTTCTTCGCTCGTGGATGTGCATACAAGTCACTTCCAACAATCAAAGAGAGACCCACTTTTTTAATCAATGATTTAGAAAGAGCATCTAGCTCCTCTTCACCAATATTTGATTCAGCCGACAAATTTCCAATATCAAGGTCATTAAGAACGGCTCGAACAGCTTTAGGAAGTTCAATATCTTTAAGAAGTGTATCGACCAATAAAGAGGCAACCATCTCTTCGCTTCCTGCTTCGTACTTAATAAACTGTGTTACAATATTCTTAATAGAGACATCTTCGATTGGGTGCATGTACGCTACTCTGGCTCGTTGCCATTTACTCGCCATATTGATATGATATTTCACCAACGGAGCATCATCATTAACACGGGTTCCCATGAGAATAATCGCTCGTGATTTACTAATGGTTTTTAAATTTCCACCATAAAGACTTTTGCCCGTTACCGAACCATATGCCGACATAAATTTTTGATAAGCTCTGGCTTCAGAAGAGATAAGTCGATAACCTCTCTGCTCTTTAAGCTTCTGTAAAATCAGTGCCTCTTCATTCGTCACTTCATTCGAGAATCGAATTGTTTTTGCTTCGTTAAAAGCTTTAACTGCCAAATTAAAGGCATCTGCATCTTTGGTTACATTGGCATTGTCAAAATCAAAACCGTATCGACTCGCCGAACACATGGTCGAGAACTCATAATTATTGGTCATACGATAAACTTCTCCGTGTCTGACCTCATAGTTCACATCATGACCCCCACCACAGTGAGGACAAGCCGAAGGAATTCGGGTTAACTCCCACGCGTTGGCTCTATATTTAAAGCTGGTATCAACCAAGGCTCCTACAGGACAAACGGCTGCGGCTTCACCCAATGTTTTATAGTTGGCATCTGGTTTAACATTCTCAATGGTTGAGCTGTATCCACCAAACTTCACTTTAAGTGCTTCGTCCCCTGTAATTTCTGTAGAGACACGAACACACTTTTCACACATAATACAAAGAGCAGGATCATAAGAGATAACACCCCAATTCTGAACGGGACGATGTGGCTCTTTGGTGCTAAAACTTTGACTGCTTACACCAAACTCCATCGTCTTATTCTGAAGGTCACACTCTCCACTCTTGTCACATACGCCACACTCTAAAGGGTGGTTAACGTTATAGAGTTTCATAATGTTTTGACGTTCTCTATTAAGCTCACTGTTTTGAGTATTAATAATCGCACCATCAGTTGCCTTCTCTTGACAAGATAAAATCACACCATCAACACCCTCGACATCAACAATACACATACGACATGATGCAATAGGCAATGTTTTAGTCAGGTAACACATGGTTGGGATATAGATGTCATTCTCTCTGGCAATCTCTAAAATCGTCTGTCCAAAAATAGCTGAACAAGCTTTTCCATCAATCGTTAGGTTAATAACCTTTGGCTCTAAATTTCTAATACTGCTCATCAGACTGCCACCATTGATAAGTAGTAACATCGCATACATCGCTCTGCTTCTGCTATCGCCTCTTCACCTGTAAACCCAAGGTTAACTTCTCGTTGTGTATATTTTCGCTCATCCACACCAAGTTTTTCACTCTCTTGTCGTGGAATACCTGGCATCCAACCTGTGATTTTCTCTTTTTTATTGTAAACTTTAAGTCGCTCTAAGTGGTCTTCCATTATCTCATCATCTGTTAATGTAAGCTCTCCACCATTGTAAAGATAACGACCCATCACCGAAGCGGCACGTCTTGCTTGTTTAACGGCATGAACAATGGTCATAGGACCATATTCACAGTCACCACCAGCAAAAACACCCTCTTTTGAGGTCATATAATCTTTACCATTGGTTAAGATTGTCCCCCAAGAAGTCAATTTTATATCCCACTCTTTAGGTAAAAGTTGTAAATCAGCAGCTTGAGATACAGCAGGAATTAGATAATCTGCCTCTATTTCAAAATCACCATCTTCCTGTTTTACCAGTTGAGCCCGTCCACCATTAGGATCAGGAACAAGATCAAACATATTCATCTTAAGGTTGGTAATCTTCTCACCATCATCAAAAATCTCTTCAATGGCTGAATGAAATATAAACTCAACACCCTCTTCAACTGCTTCGTGATACTCTTCATACGTGGTGTTTCGGATAATGGTCTTCTCATCACGTCTATAAATCATAATCACACGCTCTGCACCTTCACGAATTGAACAACGAACCACATCCATCGAGGTAAATCCACCACCAACACAGACCACAGTTTTACCTTTTAGTTCGTTTGATGCTGGGCTTCCAATACCATATTTATGCCACAAGTTTACCTTGTCAAGCATCTCTATAGCACCCCAATAACCACCCATCTTTTGGTTTTCATTCTTAGCACGAACTTTTTTAGAGAGTCGAGTACCAAAGCCTAAAAAAGTAACATCATACTCTGCTTCTATCTCTTTTAATCTTTCGGCATTAACCCTATGATTATTCGTGATACTAACCGATGGTAAATCTAAAACCAATTGAATATCTTTATTATACTTGTCAATCGGCATTCTATACTCTGGAACACCAACAGCAACTTCACCACCATTTACAGGTAGCTCTTCAAAAATATCAACTTGAATTCCTTGCAGACCCAAATAGTAAGCTACCGTAAGACCAGCAGGACCTGCCCCAATAACAGCTACTTTTTTACCATCATTTTTAATAGGTTCTGGCTCATATGGATGCAACCAATCCAATCCATGATCAGTCTCATAATCGGCACCTAGTCTCTTAAGTTCCATAATCGAAATAGGCTCATCAAGATTGGCTCTTCGACATGCATCTTCACATGGGTGTGGACAAACACGTCCACAAGTATGTGCCAATGGCATGGTCTGTCGTGTTGCAGCCAATGAATCTGTAAATACCATGTCTCTAACACCCTCAATATATGCAGGGATGTCAACATGAGACGGACAAAGGTCGGTACAAGGTGCTGTTACTTTCGCAATATACGAAGTATCTCCATTGTAATGTTTAGATGGAATCTGTGCATCAATACAAGTGTCAAACTGCTCTTTATAATACTCCATCAAATCTAAAATAGGTTTAGGAACTGTCTTTCCAATTTCACACTTAGAAGTGACCATCATTGTCTGACCAATCTCTTTTAAGTGTGCAATATCATCATGACTTCCCTCGCCCCTAGCTATCTTGTCAAGTAAGTCATAGAGGATTTTACCACCCCATCTACCAGGAGCACAACGACCACACGCTTCAGAATACTCTTGGTACTGTGCTGCGTATTGGTTCGCCAACTCAACAGCATCTATATCTTCATCAAAAATGGCTACACCATCCCATCCGATAAATGCTTTTGAGTCTCGCTCTCCATAATAGGTTTCAGGTAGTTTAAACCCAGACTCACTCCACTCCTCGGGTGACTTATCACGATTGTCGATAAGCTCACCTTGCCAAGTAGAGAACAGTAACTTTGCCATTATTTAGCCTTTGGCTTTCTAGCAGGTGTTTTTCTAGCTCTTGGTTTAGCAGGAGCTTTTTTAACAGGAG
>DCAF01000076.1:52953-56785 GCA_002311915.1 Sulfurovum sp. UBA1140
AACCACCTCTTCAGAAGTAGCTTTTTCAGCCTCTTCTTTGGCTTTCGCTTCGACTTCGGCTTTTTCAGCTTCTTCTTTAGCTTTCGCTTCGGCTTCAACTTTTTCAGCCTCTTCTTTAGCTTTAACTTCAGCTTCAACTTTTTCAGCCTCTTCTTTGGCTTTAACTTCAGCTTCAACTTTTTCAGCCTCTTCTTTGGCTTTCGCTTCGGCTACTGCTTTTTCAGCCTCTGCCTTGGCTTTCGCTTCGGCTTTCTCTTTTGCTATTTTTTCAGCTTCAATTCGCTTCTCTTCAGCCAGTTTAGCAGCAACAAGAGCAGCCTCTTTACGCTCTGCTATTGTCTTGGCATCAACTTTTTTGACAACTATTGTCCAATCAACTTCATTAAACTTAACAGAGTTCATTAAATCATGCCCCTGCTCTTTAACAAAATCTGCACTCTTTTGAATTGAAGAGAAATCACCCACTTCAAAAAGGAAAATACCTACTTCTTCAGTCTTAAGCCCCTTATCCATAAGTTCGCCCATTCTGTCATAAAAATCATCTTTTAAATGTCTTAAATCGTATCTTTGCATATTCCTCTCCTATCTATCAACTTCGCCGAATACAATATTGGTCGTACCAATAATTGTAACAACATCTGCGATATATGTACCGACTAAAATCTCTTGAAGCAATCCTGTATGATAAAAACTAGGAGCTCTACATTTTAATCTATACGCGTATGGTTCACCCTCTGACTTAATATAGAAACCAAGCTCACCTTTTGGAGACTCTGTTGGCACATAAACTTCACCTTTTGGTGGTCTCATACCTTGAGTTACCAGTACAAAGTGTTGCATTAAAGCGTAGTTTTGTGTCATAATCTCCTCTTTAGGAGCCGAGATATATTGTGGAGCATGAGCCATAAGCTGTGGATCTGTACCATCATACTTAGTAATCAACTGTCTAAGAATTCTAGTAGACTGTCTCATCTCTTCCATATAGAGTCGGTATCGTCCATAAGAACAGTTGGTCTTAGAAACAGGAATATCAAAATCTAACTCTGGATAGAGTTCGTATGGCTCCTCTTTTCTAATGTCATAAGCAATTCCACTTCCTCGAAGCATAGGACCTGTACAACCCCATGAGAGTGCATCTTCTGGTGAGAGTACACCCACATTTTCAAGACGCATTTTCCAGATTCTATTCTCGGTTAAAAGTGCTTCATAGGTATGTTCTACTTCATGATCAATCTTATCACAGAAGGCTCTCATATTCACCATCCAGTCAGAAGGAATATCCAAAGGGACACCACCAATTCTAACAGCCGAGTGTGTTAATCTTGCTCCACAATAATCTTCCATTAAGTCCATTGCAAACTCACGTTCACGGAAAGCATAAAGGAATACCGACATCGCACCAACGTCCAGTGCATGGGTTGCAATAAAGAAGAGGTGAGAAATAATTCTGTTAAGCTCTAAGAGCATGGTTCTAATTACCTGTGCACGTCGTGGTGCTTCAATACCCAACAGCTTCTCTACAGCTAATGCATACGCATAGTTGTTAGAGGTTGACGCAATATAGTCAAGTCTATCAGTTGTTGGTAAAAACTCATTATAGGTCATGTTTTCAGCCATCTTTTCGATACCACGGTGAAGGTAACCAATATCAGGATAGGCTTTAACCACCTGCTCACCATCAAGCTCTAGTACCAGTCTTAACTGACCATGTGCCGAAGGGTGCTGAGGACCAAAGTTAATCACCATGGTATTGTCTTCACGCTCAAAATTCAGGTTTTCAAAAAATGGGGATAATTTATTAGGTTGTTGCATACTACTCTACCTCTACTTTCTTCTGTCCAACTGCTTGGTACCTTTGTTATAGTTAACAAGCAATGTTTCACTGTACTCAATTGGTGTCTCTGGTTCACCTTCTGAAATATCTGCACCAAATGGTACTTCATGACCAACTCTAGAGAATCGCTTGGTGTCATATCGTTCAATTTTTGCTTGATCTCTGTTCTCTGGTCCAATCGCCTCTCGTGCGTCTTTTCCAAAAATTTTATCTACCTCATACCATGATGCAAACTCATCACCAATAAGAGGATAAGTTTTAAGAAGTGGGTGACCTTCCCAATCATCAGGCATAAGAATTCGCTTCATAAATGGGTGATTATTTGAAACAATTCCAAACATATCAAACATCTCTCGCTCTGCAAAGTTAGCCGATTTAAACAGAGGAACGGTACTCTCTAATGCCTCTTTTGGTTGCACTCGACAGACCAAACGCATTCGCTTTCGCTCTTTTAAATTAAGCATCTGATAAAAGACTTCAAAATTACCATCTTTAGCCAAATAATCAACCGCAGAAAGCTCTGTACACATCGCATAGTCACACTCATTTTTAAGTATCTCTAATGCAGTATAGTTGTCTTTAGAATTAATCTCTACAATCATCTGACCCAACTGAATATAAGCACTTTTAACTTCTACTTTTACTTTAAGTGTCTCTAACTGTTGAGCAAAAATTTCGTCGGCTTGTACATCTTGAGTTGGCACTCTAGGAGCCACATAGTATCGGTCTGTATAATAAGACTTTGCTTGAACATTATCTTTTGGCGTATATTTTCTCATATTATATTAACCTCAAGTTCTGTTTGGTGTTTTTGTTCATATTCGCTGACTCTCTTCTGATTTTGGTCTGAAGCATCATCATTGCATATTGAAGTGTCTCAGGACGTGGGGCACATCCTGGCAGATAAATATCGACAGGGATAATTCTATCTACCCCTTGAACCGTTGCATAGGTATTAAACATACCACCTGTATTGGCACAACTTCCCATCGAAATAACCCATTTAGGCTCTGTCATCTGGTCATAAAGTCTTCTGGCAAACTCTGCATGTTTTTTAGAAAGCGTACCTGCTAAAATCATAACATCTGCTTGTCGTGGAGAGGCTCTAAAAATAGTACCAAACCTATCAAAGTCATAACGGCTATCTCCCGATGCCATCATCTCAATAGCACAACATGCCAGTCCATAAGTAAGAGGCCAAAGTGAATTACTTCGACCCCAGTTAATTAAATGATCTGCCGTTGATAGTGCGATTGGTAAACCTCCTGTAGAGGCATAGTTTACTTGATGCTGTGCCATTCAAGTGCTCCTTTCTTCCATGCGTAGATAAATCCAATTGTTAAGAGTAATATAAAGAGAATCATCTCTATAAACCCAAACCAACCCAGTAGTTTAAAGTCAATCGCCCATGGGAACATAAAGATAATCTCTACATCAAAAAGAATGAACAAAAGTGCTATCAGATAGAACTGTGTCGAAATGGTATTGGGCTGCTTGGTAACCTCTGGTCCACACTCATAGATGGTTAACTTTAACTTCTCCGTGTCAAGTTTTGCCAATCGTCTACTTATAAATCGTGAAGCCAGTAGTGTTGCGTTAAATGCAACAACCGTAACGATAAATAAGAAGAAGATACCTAAATAGGGGTGATTATTAATCACATGAGTCATTAGAACTCCTTTGTTAAGATGTTATTCTATGTTACTATCATCTACAGTCGATTGCAGAAAACAGAAGAATATTACGCTTATATTAGCAGAAAAGGGATTAAATAGATTGTGTAACTATTGTGCTTGTGGGGGATATAAAGGCTTTGTAACCAACTGTTACAGTGGTATGGAATTGAATAATCATAAACTATTAATAATATAAGAAAAATGATTCATTAAGTTGGTGGAGACGTGGGGAATTGAACCCCAGTCCTAAAATAGCTAGTGCTATGAATCTACATGTTTAGTCGGTGATGTTAAATCTCATCTTGCTTCGCACAACACCCAA
>DCAF01000076.1:56831-63062 GCA_002311915.1 Sulfurovum sp. UBA1140
AATTCTCACACTGTAGCATGGCTTCTACAGAGCATAGTCATCAGATGTGATACCTCAAAGTCTAGCTAAGATGACACTTACTAGCGAGGCAGTCCTCCGACGAATCGGGGTTAAAACTTACGCTACTGCGTAAGCTGGACGATAATCTGTATTGTTTGCAGTTATGCAATTTGAGCCGTATAACGGAAATGCTCAGTCCGACATGCACATAGCTCCGACTACTCCAGTCGAAACCAAGTCATCCCCAGATTCAAAATGAATATACTTTATTCATTAAGGAGAAAGAGTATAACATGATTTTTTATGGATGTCAAGCCAATTTATTCATTAATCTTCTCTTTAATCTCTTTGGCTAACCCAGCTACTTTGGTAATTTTTTGACCATGTGTTAACTGCTCATCTAACAGTATATTAACAAAAGCAGAACCCACAATCACTCCATCGACCCCTTTAACTTTATCTTTAGCCGTCTGTTCATTCACTCCAAAACCAACATAAATAGGAGTATTGGTAAACTCTTTTATGTTGGTAATAATTGGTTGTAAATCTTCACTTTTGCCTGAACCTGTAATACCTGCATAAGCAACCAAGTAGATAAACTTTTGTGCATTGGTCACAATCTTCTCGATTCTTGCTTTGCTATCGGTTGGTGCAATAAAATCAATCAAACTTAAATTTGCCTCTTTTATCATTGTTTGATAGGGCTGTGCCTCTTCAAAAGGGAGGTCAGGAATAATAAATCCATTCACACCACTCTGCTTGGCTTGGTCAATAAAATGCTCCATTCCTTTGTGGTAAAAAGGGTTAAAATAACCCATCCATAAGGTATCAATGTGGGGAGCTATTTTTTTAGAAGCATCAAAAAGATGTTCCAATTTAAACCCATTTTGTAACGCTTTAAGGTTTGCTTTTTCTATAATAGGACCATCGGCGACAGGATCAGAGAACGGCATACCCAACTCTAAGGTATCAACACCTGCATCAGCCAATGCCAACGCCATCTCAACAGTAAAATCTAATGAAGGGTAACCCGTGGTAATATATGCTACTAATTTTTTCAATATAAACTCTTTTCTAAAAATATAATGATATTATACATTTTTTTGATAAGATATTAAACTATATGATAATTAAGGTAAAAACAGATGAGTATTCACAGTGATAAAGTTGCAAAAAAAGTAACACTCACGACAATTTCTAAGATGAAAGGCGTAGAGCCAATTACCATGGTCACTGCCTATGATGCCCTATTTGCCAAGCTTTTTAATGGTAATGTCGATATGATTTTGATAGGAGATAGCCTCAATATGAGCTTCTTGGGAAAAGAAGATACCCTCTCTGCTACCATGGATCAGATGATTTACCATACCCAAGCCGTCTGTAACGGTGCTTCCCTGCCACTCATTGTATTGGACATGCCATTTGGCTCTTATACCAATGAAGTAGATGCCGTTAAAAATGCCACCAGAGCCTATCAAGAGACCAACGCACAAGCTGTTAAAATAGAGGGGGGAAAAGAGAGAGCCTATATTGTTAAAGCCCTCACCAATAACTCTATTGCCGTCTTGGGTCACATTGGACTAATGCCACAGTTTTTACGCTCGGATGGGGGTTATAACATACGGGGAAAAGATAAAACCGATATTGCCTCGTTGGTCGAAGATGCCCGAGCCTTAGAGTCAGCAGGTGCCTTTGCCATTGTGGTCGAAGGGGTAAAAAGTGACGCTGCTAGAGCAATAACCGAAGCCGTAAATATTCCCACCATTGGTATTGGTGCAGGATTAGATACCGATGGACAAGTATTGGTTTGGAGTGATATGTTTGGATTCTTTGAATCTTTCAAGCCAAAATTTGTCAAACAGTATTGCCAAGGAGCCAAAATTATACGTGAGAACCTAGAAGAATACACTTCTGAAGTTAAAAACAGAAACTTCCCAAGTGAAGAGTATACCTACTAATTATGGAACGCATAGTTGACATAGAAAAATTTGATGCCGAGTACACCGAAGAGGTCTCTCTTCGTCCTACCTCTTGGGATGAGTATATTGGACAAGAGCAGATAAAAAAGAACCTTAAAGTCTTTATTGAGGCGAGTCGAAAACGAGAAGAGGCTCTGGATCATATTCTCTTTTTTGGTCCTCCTGGTCTGGGAAAGACTACCATTTCTAACCTTATTGCCGTGCAAATGAACGCACAGATAAAAACTACAGCAGCCCCCATGATAGAAAAATCAGGTGACCTCGCAGCAATACTTACCAATATTGAAGAGGGGGACATTCTTTTTATTGATGAGATTCACCGAATGTCTCCTGCCATTGAAGAGATTTTATACTCGGCAATGGAAGATTTTAGACTGGACATTATTATCGGTTCAGGCCCTGCTGCCCAAACGGTTAGAATTGACCTTCCACGCTTTACACTTATTGGTGCGACCACCCGTGCAGGAATGCTCTCTCAGCCCCTACGTGAACGCTTTGGTATGCACTTTCGTATGCAGTTTTACAGTGCCAAAGAGCTGGGAGAGATTGTTCGTTTGGCATCAATAAAGCTTAATAAAATAACCGTAGATAAAGCCTCTTACGAGATTGCCAAGCGAAGCCGTGGAACCCCCCGTTTGGCTCTTAGATTACTACGCCGAGTACGTGATTTTTCAGAGGTTGCCAATGAGCATGAAATCAATATGAAAACCACCAAATATGGGCTTGACCAACTGGGCGTTAACGATTTGGGTTTTGATGAAGAGGATATACGACTGCTTGAACTGCTTATCTCTGCCAAAGGTAGACCAATGGGACTAAGCACCATTGCCGCAGCACTTAGTGAAGATGAGGGAACCATCGAAGATGTACTTGAACCCTATCTTTTAGCCAATGGATATATTGAGAGAACGGCTAGAGGACGGGTTGCTACCGAGAAGTCATATATTCATTTTAGACTCTCTCCACCACAAACAGGAACCTTACTGTGAAAAAAACTGATTATATTATTGCCATACTCTTTGGGTTGGCACTATTGGGTGCATATAGCATCTACCAACCCTTTATACTCTCGATGGTTGTTGCCCTGCTTCTTACAATGGCTACAGCCAACATGCACCATAAATTTGCCTTACATATTAATTCACAGAATATCTCTGCCCTTCTGCTCACCTTTTTACTGTTTATTATACTCTTTGTCCCCATTATCTATATTGCGACCATTGGAGTACAATATCTCTCTAGCATTGATGCCGAAGTAGTTACCGAAGTAACCCAAAAAATCATCTCTTTAGGAGAAGGATTTCCCCTTCTTGATGAGTGGCTCAAAGAGTATATTAGTAATGAAAAGATTTTAGATACCATTAAAACCTCTACCGAGACCATCACCAATGCAGGAAGTAAAGGGTTTGGCTTTATAAAAAATGTATTTTTTGTTATTATCTTCTACTACATATTGAATCTTTATGGTGATAAACTCTTTAACCTTATGAGAGAACTGCTCCCGATGCGTGATGAAGATGGAAGTAAAATTTTATCTGAAATCTCATCTACCATGGAAATTGTCTTCTACTCTATTATTGTCACCGCAATTTTTGAGGGGATGCTTTTTGGTATTATGGCGAGTCTCTTTGGTTTTAATGGTCTTCTTTTGGGGGTTATTTACGGATTTGCTTCGCTCATTCCTATTATTGGTGGTGCTGTGGTTTGGATGCCTGTATCACTCTATAGCTGGAGCGTTATTAACTCTAACATTGCTATTTTTATAGCCCTATACTCTATTATTGTTATCTCTATTATTGCAGACACCTTTATTAAACCAATGATTATTAAATATATTAAAGAGGATATTCTAAACAGTTCGGTTAAAATTAGTGAACTGCTAATCTTCTTCTCTATTCTAGCAGGGATGAGTAGCTACGGATTTTGGGGTATGATTTTAGGGCCTGCCATTACCTCTTTTTTAATTGCCATCTCTCGAATCTATATCGATCTTTATGGACACAATGCCCACAAAGAGATTATCAAGGATAGCCACTATGCGTAAGATACTTTTAACTCTGCTCTTTTTATTACTCCCCTCTTCTATCGTAGCAGAAGAGAGCTATCAAGATACCCAAAAAGATTTTTCGTTAATTATTAGTGGGGGAATCTCGCTGGGTGCTTATGAAGCAGGGTACAACTGGGCATTAATGAGACAACTCAATCACCTAAAACACAACAGCAGTAAAACCATTAAAATGCACTCTATTGCAGGGGCATCAGCAGGTGCTATTAACAGCGTTATGTCTGCCATGGCATGGTGTCGAAGTAAAGAGATGGCAAATCAACAGAACCTCATAGAAAACAATCTTTTCTATCGTATGTGGACAGCCATTGATTTTGAAGACCTATTTATTGACAACCAATTTGGAACCACCGATGCCGACAATACCACATCTCTCTTTAGCCGAAATAAAATTGAACTTCTCTCAGAAGAGATATTTAAAGAACTAGATGCCCCCTACTTTGAGCCTGAATGTAGCATCCCTTTTGGATTTGCTGTGACCCGAGTTGAGCCTAAAATTTCTAAAATACAGAGTATTGAAATTGCCAATAAACTTTTTCATATCCCATTAACACTTCATATAGGAAACAATAAAAAAGCCAAAATTTATGACAACAGCTCACTTAAAAGAGACAATATTATTCATCTCTCTCATAATGGAACTCCAAGTAATGAGCGTGTTAAAAAAGCTCTTTTTGCTTCAAGTGCCTTTCCCATCGCATTTGAAGAGGTAGAGTTGGAGTATTTTCATAGGGGAGTCTTTGAAAAAGCTCTCTTTTTAGATGGTGGAGTCTTTGATAACGTTCCCCTAGATTTTGCCCGAAGGCTCTCGTCCCAACAAGCAGAAGATTATATTTTTATAGATCCTAAACACCTTCGTCGTCAACTGCCCAAAAAAAATATCCGAACCAAAAAGCATACAGCTAGTCCTGTCAACAGTGCTATAAAGCTGATAGGAGACATCTTCTCTTCCTCTGAATCAAGTATTCTTTACAATACCCTAGCAGGAGAGTTTAAAGATAAAAATAAGAAAATAGAGATTTCATCACGTTATTTTCCCATTACGGGCATGTTTTTAGACCATTTTGGTGCATTCTTAGACAGAGGATTCCGAGAGTATGACTACTATATTGGGGTCTATGACTCTATTGTTGATGGTGCCAAATATACCTGTAACAATGTCCAAAAGAGTGAGCGTTGCCAACAGCTTATAAGACTTAAAAATTATCGTCTGCTCTCTAAAAAATCTAATCGAGCCAAATATATTCTTAATCTACTCTCTTCTGAAGAGTTTGGATACCCTTTTGAATCTAAAACCTATACTGTAGAACCTGATTTATTGGCAATTTTCAACGCCATTAAATCGCTAAATTATCAAGATATAGAGGAGTTCTACAGCTTTATTGAAAACCTTAACCACGAGAAGTATCAAGCCAAAAATAGCTATCTTAAACATACCCTAGCACACCCCAACGAATGGTACAAACAACCTTTTAGTAGCATTATGCACCGTATTGTCTCTTTAGAAAAAAAGAACTCAGGCAACCTCTCTAAAGCACTCTCTTCTATTACTGCTTATGGAATAGGAGCCTTATACAAAACCAAAAGTGGATACCAATACAACCCCATCTCAGCCCCTTTAGATTATGACAAATTTTGGGTAAAAACGCTCCCTTACGAGTTGGCTTTTTCAAAAAACCTTATCTCATTAGGATACGAAAACTACTACTATCTTGACAAAGAGAGCCTCTTAATACCCAGAGCCTTCGAGATTAAACCATCACTTTCATTTATTCTTAATGATGTTGATGACCAAGTTGATTTTTTCAGATGCGATTTCAACCTTAATTATGAGCTAAAAAAAGATTTAATAACACTGGGTTTTGGAGCATCTGCCTTTCAAGATTTAAGCAACTCAATTGACAGTCATGTAGGGTTTGGCTCCAATATCTACCTTGATTTTTTAGATATTCTAAGAATCAGTTACGTTAAAAGAGACAACTACCAAGGCAAAGATGACTTTATTTATTTTGGAATTAACGACATTCCTAGTTTTATTTATTGGATGTCGGATTAAAAAATGAATGGTTTGACTCTACCTTCTTCAAGAGTGTAAAGAATTTTTTCCTTTTTATATTACTCATATACTCAGCGACAATGGACTAGAATTTACAGATAAGTTTGCAGGAAAAGAGAAAAAAGTAAGTG
>DCAF01000001.1 GCA_002311915.1 Sulfurovum sp. UBA1140
TTTTTTGGTGTTGTATTTTCTTTTAACATATCTCATGTAGCCATTTGAACTACGAAAGATGGGTTTATTGACAACAAATAATCTGTTCATACTTTACACCGACTGCACATAAGAGCTAAGGATTTCTCGTTTGCTAGAGCCAAAGTTAATACGCAGTTTATATTGATGCCCTGATTTTGTGGAGCTTTGAACGCGACCTATGCCAAAGAGTTTGTGTTTGACCAAGTCACCTTTACGAAAGCTAGAGTTTTTGGTAATTTTTAAGCTGGTGTCATTAATAAGTCCTGCTTCTCCTAGAAAACGGCTTTTTTTAATATGTTTTCGTTGACCTTTGTAGAAGCGACTGTTGACATAGCAGAGCGTTAGGTCTGATTTTGCTCGGGTAATGGCAACATAGCCTAGCCGTCGCTCCTCTTCCATGTTGCAACCCTCTCCTAAAAGTGGGAAAAACTCCTCTTCTAGTCCAATAATATAAAGGTATTCAAACTCTGATCCTTTTGAGGCATGAATACTCATAATAGTAACAGAGTTTTCATCAACTTGGTCTTGGTCGCTTTGCAGGGATATTTCATTTAAAAAGGCATCTAAGGTTTGGTGGGGATTTTTAAGAATAGATTCTTGAAAATATCCATAGAACTCATCTATATTTTGAACCCTTTCCGTTCCCTCAGGCGTGGATGAATAGTAGTTTTTAAGTCCAATAAGCTTTTCAAACTCTTTAATAAAAGTGGGCAGTGCGTTGTTGCTTTTTTCTTGAAGGGTATGAATTGATTGGGTTAATATTTTAAGGGAATGGGTAGCTTTTTTACTTACAATTTTAGACAATGCTTCACTACTTGTTGATTCAATCAGTGCAAATATAGAAATTTGGTTCTTAAAGGCATATTTTTTGAGTTTATCTACCGAGACTTTTCCAATGGCTCGTTTGGGTTTGTTTAAAATTCTCTCTAAAGAGAAATCATCATTGGGGTTGGCAAGAACCCTAAAGTATGAAATAATATCTTTAATCTCTGCTCGGTCATAAAATCGCATACCACCTAAAAGCTTAAAGCCCAATCCCTCTTTGGTAAAGCCCTCTTCTAAAGAGCGAGAGAGGGCATTAATTCGGTAAAGCACTGCAATTTCATTGGATGATACCCCTTGGGCAAGTAGTAACTTGATCTCTTTGGCGATGGCTCTGGACTCTAATGATTCGTTAAGTGCATGAAGCAGTTTAATAGATTTCCCCATACCTTTATGTGAAGTTAATTTTTTACCAATACGTTGTTGGTTGTGTTCGATTAACTCATTGGCTGCTTTTAAAATAGAAGAGGTGGAACGGTAGTTTGTCTCTAACTTCACTGTTTTGGTATTTTTAAAATAGGTTGAGAACTCTAAAATATTTCGGATATTTGCACCACGCCAACCGTAGATACTCTGGTCATCATCTCCTACGACACAGAGATTTTGATGCTCTGAAGCAAGAAGCTCTAAGAGCTTGAACTGTAACTCATTGGTATCTTGATACTCATCAACCATAATATATTTATAACGATTGCTAATCTCTTTACGTAGCGTGTCATTCTGTGCTAGTATCTGATAGGTGAGCATGAGCAGGTCATCAAAATCGACCAGATTATTTTCGACAATCTCCTTTTGATAGGCGTTGTATATAATGGCAATTTTTTTATAATCAGGCAGTTCAGCTTTTTGAATAATTTCATCTGCCGTGAGTAGGGTATTTTTATATTTTGAGATTTCAGAGTTGATAAAGGCGATGTTTAAATCAATTTGATGCTCTTTGGCGATTCGTTTAACAATGCGTTTTTTATCTTCGCTATCAATAATAACAAAGTTGTTGGCTCGTCCAAGTTTTTCAATATTAAATTTTAAAAAAAGAAGACCAAACTTGTGAAAAGTACAAAGCAGAGGCATAGAGGATGTTTTATTGATAATCATGGCATTGGCTCTTTGACGCATCTCTTTGGCAGCCTTGTTGGTAAAGGTTAAGGTTAATGTATTTTGTGGGTCAATTCCTACTTCACTTATAAGGTAAGCTAATCTTGTGGTTAATGTTTTGGTTTTTCCACTTCCTGCTCCAGCTAAGATAAGCAGAGGACCATCAATATGGGTGGCAGCCTCTTGTTGTGCTGTGTTTAGGTTATTTAATACTTCTATCATGGGGGCTCTTGTTCTTTATTAATTTTATGTATTTATTATACCGATAAAATGATTAATTGTCTCTCTTCCGTGAAATATTTGAGAAACTTATAAAGAATTTTAATTATAATTTGATATAATGATTTGAATTAACTATATAAGGGCAGGTAATGTTAAAAGATTTTGTAAAGATGGAGACGTTTTTGACCGTCGCACGAGAGAGGAGTTTCTCTAAAGCATCTGCTAAATTGGGTATATCTCAACCTGCAGTAACACAGCAGATAAAGTATATTGAGAGTTATTTAGAAGCAAGGATTATAGATAGAAAAAAGAATGGTATTCGATTAACTCCCGAAGGTGAAGAGCTTTATAGCGTGGTGACACGTTTAGAGAAGTCAATTAATATTCTTGAAAAAGATATATTAAAAATTATAAATAAAGAGATGACTTTTAGATTGGGTGCCTCTTTTACTATTGGTTCTTACGTGATTCCAGGGGAGTGTTTAAATACCATTAGCGAAACCATTGGTAATGATGTAAATTTAAGCATTGATAATTCTGATAAGATTATTCAAGGTATTTTGGACAGAAAGTTTGATCTGGGTTTGATTGAAGTACCTATTTTTCATGACGATTTAATCTATCGAGAGTGGTTTGAAGATGAGCTTGTGATTGTTTCAAATTCACAACTTCCTAAGTTTTTAAGAACCGAAGAACTTTATAATTTTAAATGGATTTGTAGAGAAGAGGGGTCACATACACGAAAGCTTATTGGTGAAGTATTTGAAGAGTTAGGCGTTTCATGTAAGAGCTTTAATGTGCTTTCAGAAGTGAGCAATACCACCGCAGCACTTCAAAGTGTGAAACGTGCTAAAGATGATAGAGATGAGCCAACAGTTACGGTGATTTCTAAACATGCAATCGCAGAAGAGGTATACAAGGGTGAACTGTTTGAGTCTCGTATGTATGGTTATACCATGAGTCGAAAATTCTATATTGTTTACTCTAAAGAGAATAAAAATAACGTTTTTGTAGATAATGTTGTTAATTATATTCTTTCAGGTAATTGTTAAGATTATCGCTTCTTTTTGAGTAGCTTTGCATTTTCAGGATTGTTAAGCAAAGCACTCATCGAGTCCATTTCTGGGCTTACTTCCATAATAGATGCAATATTAATGAGTATTGGGTACTCTTCTGCAAATATCTGTTTAATACTTAAGAGTGGTATGAAAACCACTGCTCCAAAATTCTCTGTTCCAAATCCTGCTTCAAATTGTAAAAATTCTTCGGTCAGTGTTGCACTCTCGAAAGAGTAGTTTGCCAACATAAAAAGGGTAACCTCGGGCAGTGTCTTTTCTATCTCTTGTGGTAGGGGTGGTTTAAATTCCACATGGGTTACTTCACATGCAACACCAAACTCTTGATTGGATTCAAAGAGAAATTCAATGGTGTTAAAGATATGCTCTTGCATAAGGTGTTTAAAAGCTGGTTTTTGTAAGTTTTCTAAAGGCATAATTTATCTTTTTTATCTATATAAATAGTAGTATTATTTTGAATTTGGAATCCTATCATAGCATTCATTAAAGCAAAATTTGAAAACGCTTTTAAATCTCTACTTTTAATTGGTTTTGGGCTTAAAAATCCATTTCTAATAAGTTTTGCTCTGATTGTACCTTGAAGCAGAGGTTTTTCAGGAGTTAACCACTGCTCACCATTATAAAAAGCGATATTGGCAATTGAGGTATCGGTTAAAAGTCCCTCTTTTTCAATAATAATCTCATCATGGGGTAGAGCCTCTTTTTTTAATCTGTTTAAAGTATCTCGGTTGGCATATTTATAACCATAATCAAGTTCACTCTGTACAATTTTAAAACTCTTAGCCAAAGAGATTTGATAGGGGATATACTCGACTGATATAATATTTTGATGATAAAGAATACGACAGCGAAAAATGCCTAAAGTAGGTGGAGGAGTAATATAGTCTTGTAGTAAAAGAGGAGTCTTTTGCCCAAAAAGTGCTAAACGGGTCTGATTACACCGTTGGCTGTGCCATTCAATATTAAATATGAGACCATCTTTTATTTTGATGGTCTCTAGGCAGAGGTTATGCATTAAAGAGTTCAGTAGAGAGGTATCGTTCGGCAGTGTCACATAAAATGGTAACAATGACTTTCCCTTTATTCTCTGTTCTACTGGCAAGTTCAAAAGCTCCTGCCACATTAGCACCCGATGAGATTCCCACCAATAATCCCTCTTCTTTGGCTAATTTTCGAGCCATTTCAAAAGCAGTTACATCGTCTACTTTCAATATTTCATCATAAATAGTGGTATTCAAAATATCAGGAATAAACCCTGCACCAATCCCTTGAATTTTATGAGACCCCATAGATTCACCTGAAAGAACGGCAGAGTTGCTAGGCTCTATGGCAATGGCTTTTAGATTGGGAATCTGCTCTTTAAGCACTTCGGAGGTTCCTGTAAGTGTGCCACCTGTCCCCACGGATGCCACAAAAAAATCGACTTTTTTATTGGTATCATTTAAAATTTCTATCGCAGTGGTGGTTCTATGAATGGCAGGATTATCAGGATTTTGAAACTGTTGCAGTACAAATCCACCCAGTTCTATTGCCAACGATTCAGCTTTGGCAATAGAGCCATTCATTCCCTCTGATGCAGGGGTCAGTACAATTTTGGCTCCTAAGTGAGTAAGTAGTTTTCGTCGTTCAATACTCATAGAGTCTGGCATGGTCAAGATAAGTTTAAGACCTTTAGAGGCACAAATGGCAGCCAACCCCACGCCTGTATTTCCACTGGTAGGTTCGATAATGGTTGAGCTTTTATCAATTTTATTGGACGCTAAGGCTCTGTTTATCATGTTTAAAGCAATTCTATCTTTAACCGATGAGGTGGGGTTCATAAACTCACATTTTGCCAAAATGGTGGCACCTGAAAGTTCTGAGAGTCTATTGAGTTTAACCAAAGGGGTGTTTCCTATAAGGTCATCTATACTGTTGGCTATCATCTATTTTTCCTTTCTTTTTTGTAAAATAGCATAGGAAACGGAGCATTTATGCCCGAATAACGGAGGCAGAGCCTTCCGATTCCAAGATTTTTATTGAATGGCTGTAATGGTGTAGTTGAGTGTTTCACCTGCATACATTGGTACCACCTCACCGTAACTATTTGGCACTGTAAATGGTTTTTTTTCTAGGGTTATAGTTTTATTAGGAACTTCAATATTGGTGTATATTCTTTTGGCATTTTCTGAAACAAAAGCTTGTAAATTTTCAATATTAGAGTGTTCCATAAAAAGTTCGGTTAAAACTTGCAGGGCAATAGGGGCTGTAAATACACCTGCTGCACACCCACATGACTCTTTAGCATGTTGAGGATGAGGAGCAGAGTCTGAACCAAACATTACTTTTGGATGGGCTTTTAGGGCTACTTTACGCAGTGCCTCTCTATCTTCGGGTCGTTTGGCAATCGGCTTACAAAAAAGGTGGGGTTGAAGCATTCCACCAGCCACATCATCCAGAGTAATCATAAGATGGTGTAGGGTAATGGTTGCATAGAGATTCTTGAATCTATCCAATGCCTCAACACTGGCTTTGGTGGTGATGTGTTCCATAATAATTTTAAGATTAGGAAAATTGGTCGCCAACATCTCATAAATAGAGACAAACTCTGCCTCTCTGTCCATAACAAACCCATTGGTCTCGCCATGAATACAGAGGGGAATATTAAGCTCACTCATCGCCTCAAGGGTAGGACGTAACTCTTCGACATCAAATCCACTTACACCACCTTCTGAGTTGGTGGTAATTCCTGCAGGGTAGAGTTTAATGGCAGTAACCTCATCTTTTACAGACTCTAAAAATTCTTTGCTATAAGTCGGTTTAAAAAAAAGGGTCATGTAGGGTGTAAAGTTTGGGTGCTCAGAGGCATTAAGAATTCGTTTCTTGTAGGCAATAACATCCTCTTTTGTTGAGACAGGTGGTACAAGGTTGGGCATAATAATCGCCCCAGAAAATGATTCACTGCTCAAAGGAGCAACGGTTTTAAGCATGTCGGCATCTCGCAGATGAAGGTGCATATCTAGGGGGTTATTGATGGTTATAGGCATGATAATCCTTTGTAATATATGGGAGGTATTTTGCCACAATTATTGTTAAGGTGTGGTTGGTTTGAAAATCTTTGCTATAATACCATCCATAAAAAATAGAGATTGAACACGGAGAAAAAACTTTTGGAAAATCAAGTTAATAAAAAAGAGAAACAAGACAAAATTGTAGGGATGTTTGATGATATAGCTTCTACTTATGATTTGGCAAATCGGGTATTAAGTTTGGGTATAGACAAGCAGTGGAGAAGAAAAGGTTGTGATAAAGCCTATGACATATTGGGAGCAAAAGAGATAGAGCAGATAACCGATGTGGCATGTGGTACAGGTGATTTGTTGCTCTTTTGGGAAGAGTATGCCAAAAAACATGGTGTAGAGGTTAAAAATTATGTGGGAATTGACCCCTCTGTCGGTATGTTAGAGGTTGCCCGTAAAAAAGTTGATTTTGCTGAATTTTTAGAGGGAAAAGCACAACTGCTTCCTGTAAAAGATGAGGGGACAGAGATTATCTCTATTTCATATGGTATTCGTAATGTGGTTGATAGAGCTGAAGCGTTACAAGAGTTTTATCGTGCTTTAAAACCCAATGGACTGGTGGTGATTTTAGAGTTTACCAAGCAAGAGAAGAGTGGAGTAGTTTCTAAAATTGTAGACTTTGGAATGAAAAAAGTGCTTCCTACTATTGGTGGTCTTATCTCTAAGAATTACGAGGCGTATAAGTATCTACCTGACTCTATTGAAGAGTTTTTAACCACAGAGATGTTGGCAAAAGAGCTTGAAGAGGCAGGGTTTGAGATGAAATATACGAAGTCTTTCTCTATGGGAATCTCTACACTGTTGGTGGCTCAAAAACCATTATAATTTTAAATTGCTTTGGAAACGGAGGTATAGCCAATGAATTAATGTTGGAATCGGTGTGTTTACACCCGAATTAATAGCCTTTCGCTTTCAAACTTACAAAGGATATAAAGGATACCTATGAATCATGCTACCATGACTGTCTCGTCGCTTAATACCAAAATAAAATCCCTACTAGAGACAACATTTATGCATATTTTAGTCGAGGGAGAAGTCTCTTCGGTAACGTATCATAACTCTGGGCATGTCTATTTTTCCATAAAAGATAGGGAATCTAGTATTAAATGTGTGATGTTTCGCTCGAATGCTTCTCGTATGAAGTTTAGATTAGAGCGTGGACAGAGAGTTATTGTTAATGGGTCTCTTTCGGTTTATACTCCTCGTGGGGAGTATCAGCTTATGACGGTTTCTGTTGAGCCATTTGGGCGTGGGGCTTTGGAGTTGGCTTATGAACAGCTCAAAGAGAAGTTGCAACAAAAAGGCTATTTTGATGCTGATAGAAAGAGAGAACGACCTCAATATATTAAAAAAATAGCACTGGTTACTGCGTCGAAGAGTGCGGCTTTGCAAGATATGTTAAAAATTATAGATAAACGATGGCGTTTACTTGAAGTTACTGTTATTGATACTTTGGTTCAAGGCGATAGGTCAGCTTCTCAAATTGCAGAGGCGTTGGCTTTTGCTGATAGGCTTGGTGTTGATGCCATTGTTATGGGGCGTGGTGGAGGTAGCCGTGAAGATTTATGGGCATTTAATGAAGAGATTGTGGCTGACGCACTTTATAATCTAAAAACCTTTGTGGTGAGTGCTGTGGGGCATGAGGTGGACATACAGATTAGTGATTTTGTGGCAGATTTAAGAGCCTCAACACCCAGTTCTGCTATTGAGATGATACTGCCTGATCAAAATGAGGTGCTGTATACACTAAGTGAACTAGAAGAGCGATACGCTTATGCTATTAAGCAGATACTTTTAAACAAAGAGGCAACGCTAAAATCTCTTGAAGAAGAGTTGCAACGGCACTCTATTTCTCGTCAAGTTATGATGATGGAGAGTGAGTTTAATAATCTAAAAGCAGAGTTTAAACGGGTAATAGATTATAAAATGACCCACCATGAAGCTCCGTTGAGTTCTCTATTATTACAGCTTCAAGAGAATGTAGAGTATGCTTTAGAGATGAAAGTTCAAAATATTGTCTCTTTAAAACAAAAAATAGAACTCTATAATCCCAAACTTAAACAGAAGGAAGGGTGGGCAGAAGTTATTTTAGAGGGTAAACGGGTTGGCTTATCGGTTATAAAAAAAGGAGATAAGTTTCAGTTGGTAGATATAGAGACCAAACTGAATGTTCAGGCTCTATAAGAGGGCTATTTCATGGCGATATATTCGCTTCGTTTTACTAAATAATTTCCTTTTTTTACAAAAAGAGGATCACCACCACTTCTTCGGATCTTCTTGAATTTACTTCTGTATTTAACCACGGTTTTTCTTAACGCTCGGTATTTTTTACCTTTTAGTTTAGAGGCTCTTTTGCTCTGTTTAACGCGAACAAATCGAGCAGGATTTACTGCTTTTCCTTGTTTATACATACCAAAATGAAGGTGTGGACCTGTACTTCGTCCTGTGCTTCCTACATAACCAATGACTTTGCCTTGAGCAACTCTGCTTCCTACTCTAAGACCCTTTCTATAACGGCTCATATGGGCATAGAGACTTCGCATACCATTGGCATGTTGAATCGTGATACAGTGACCATAACCACCTTTTCGCCCTAGTTGGATAATTTTTCCTTTAGATGTGGCTCTAATAGGCGTTCCTGTACGGGCTGCATAGTCAATTCCTAGGTGGGCTCTGTATCGGTGTAAAATTGGATGCCATCGTCGGTGGGTAAAGCCAGAAGAGACTCTTTTCATCTTAACAGGTTGAATGTAGGGGGTGTATAATTTTTTATATTTACGGTACTCGCTACCTAGTGAATCATAGTATCTTCCATTGCTAGTTAAGTAGGTATAAAATTTCTTTTTATTAATAATGGCAGAAGAGGCAAGAATCTTAGGACGGCTTATCGCTTTACCTGCACGTCTTTTTTGTTCATAAAAGATGCTAATGCTGTCACCTTTTTTCATTTTGTTTAAGCCGACTTTATTACCATAAGCTTTTTTTACTGCAGTAACCAGAGCTTTACTGTGTGTTTTTGCATATAAATCTTTATAGAATGATTTTTTAATTTTAAGGTGAATAGAGCCTTTGAGGGTCTCAAAAGGGATAGGTCGCAAAGAGATACGGTATTTTTTCTTTTTATTCTTAATTTTAATGATTTGTATCTGTAACTCTTCGGTAATGGGAATAAGAATCTCTTCTATTTGACCTTTTCTATTTTTGAGCATAGAGTATTTTTGTTTGGCTTTTATCTCTGCCATTAACTCTTTATCGTGAGCATCTAAATTATAATAGAGTTTTTGAGGAATACCATTTTTATGTAAAAATGATAGAAATGTGGTACCTTTTTTCCAGTGGTATGTTTTTGCCATTACTAGAGGTGAAAACAGTGCCAGTAAAAGAAAATAGAGGAGAAATTTCTTCATAATTTTTGTAACCCTTTGATTAGATTTATTTTTTTGGTAAGCTAATATTATATTCTTTATTTTTAAGAAACAAATAAAAAATATACATTAATTTTTATTTTAATCTAATATTAACTTAATTTTAACCTCTTGGTAACAAGCAGAGTCTCCTTCTTCGCTAATAATGGGAGGGGTTAGATGGTTGACACCGAGGGTATTTGCATAAATAAGTACCGAATCTTGACGCATGGATTCTGAGCATTTTACAATGAATTTATGCGTTCCCCATTGGCTAGAAGCAGTTATTTTTTCACCCGTATTAAAACCCAAATTTGGATGTAACGTAATGGTATTGTCTCGTTGAAATTGAGTGTTCAATGCTTTTTTGGCTTTTGGAGTAATGAGCCAATATTCAGTAATGGTAAGCTCTTTTTTCTTTTTACGAATCTTAGTTAGACGTTTATTGTCTTCAAAATCATCATAAAAATCATCTATAAAGGTGAACTCATCACCTTCATCTGCACCAAATCCTTTGGCATAAGGAATTGCTTGATGGGCAGGGGATAGGTAGTAATCCTCTCTCTTTTCACACTGTTCTAACCATAAATTTAAATAGTGCTGTTCATTTTTTAAGCCTTCAAAATCAAGTTTCTGGAGTAAAATATTGGTGAAATTATATTCAGATATGCCATACTCTGCTTGATAAACTCGGTTCATAGGGGTTACGACATGGTGGGCATAGCTTAATCGAAGGTCATTTTTTTCAAAAAAGTTATTTGCAGGAATGATAATATCGGCCATTGCCGAGGTCTCATTTTCGTAAAGACCAAAATAGATAATCGTTTTGGTTTTTTTAAGCTCTTCTATGACGCGTGTTGAGTTTGGCATCGACGCGACAGGATTTCCCCCTTGAATGAGTACGGTATTAAAATCACCAAAGTTGGTGGTGGCTTTTTGTACCTGTTTGCCTTTGATGTTAAAGGGATTATTAAAGCCCAGTTTAGAGTTGCCTAAAAAAGCAACTCCTGATCCCTCTTTTCCAAAGTGACCCAATGTAATGGCTAAGGCATCTATCGCTTGAAGAACAAAGTGACCTGTTGAGTATTTTTGTACACCATTACCCACTAAAAAGACAACATTTTTTGGAGTAAGATACTCCAATAACTCTCCCATGCGAGAGAGGTCTATACCAATATATTCAAGTATTGCTTTAATTCTAAATCCTCGAGTAAAGTCATAGAAATCTTCATGTTCTGAAGCAAACTCTTCTAAAAATTCTCTCTTTTCATGGTCTCCCATAATGGCAAGTCGTGCCAAGATACTGGCTAAGTAGAAATCAGAACGTGGTGCTATTTGTAAAAATAGATCAGCTTTTTTGGCAATAGAGGTCTTAATTGGGTCAATCACCACCAATTTTTTTCCTTCTATATAGGGCAAAAGATGAGAAGATGTTACGGTTAAATTTTTACCCCAAACTACCACGACTTCGGCTTTGGCTATCTGCTCGAGAGGTAAGATTCTGTTGACTCCTCGTCCTTCTATAATTCCTGCATCACCTGAACCATCACAGAGGCTTCCTTTTGTGGTAGTTCCCTCTATTTTATCAAAGAGTAGATTGGTGACCTCTTGCATGACTCCAAAATTTCCTGAACCTCGCCAGAGTAGTTTACTATTAGCCTGAAGGGCTTGACTGGTGGCATTGAGTGCTTCGTCTAAAGAGACAATCTTTCCATTAACTTTGGCTTGACTAATACGCTTCTCTTCAAACATATATTTGTTAAGCAGTGAGCATAAGGCACCATTTGAGGTGGGGTGAGCAGGGTCTGCTACAATTTTAGGAAAATGTTCAGGGTCGGTTATGATGCCACACGCATCAGGACAGTCTAGTCCACAGGCTGTTTTTATCACTATTTAAACTCCACTTTAAGTAATCTTGAGAAATTGTCTTTAGGATTGGGGATGATGATTTCTGTACGGTACGAAGAGATAAATTTCTCATCGGCTACTGACCATATTTTACTTACCTTATGGGTAGTAGATTTTCCATTGATGTAGATGGTTTTTTGTTTGATGCCTTGAAGCTCATCTTTTTCTAAAAAAAGTACCAATTTCGCTTGACTTAGGTCTTTAACTTGGGCAAGAGGGGTTCCCATATTAACAAAATCACCACGGTTGACCATCATTTTATAGATAAATTTATTTTTGACTTTGATGGTTTTTTTACCGATTTGGTCTTTAAGCTTTTCGATTCTATTTAAAATATCGAGTCGCTGTTTTTTAAGTGAATCTATCTTCTCTTGGGTAGAGAAATATTGTGTTTTAGCACTAATATATTGGGTAAAAGCTTTATCTTTTTGGGTGATTGAAGCTGAACCAATGTTAGAGATTCGTTTATAATATCCCTCTTGACGAAGCATTGACTCTTTAAGAGCCAAGAGTATATTTTGATTAATCTTTAACATGTTTTTAATCAGTTGCAAAGAGCTTTTACTTGATTTTAATTCACTGTGGTCAAGTTTACTATCAAGCTTAATAATGACACTTTGTTTAACCAGTTTTCCCTCTAGTGCTATTTTAGCTTGAACTACCTGTGCCGATACAGCTGATTTAAGGGTAATATGCTCATAAGGTTCTACCTTTGCATAATGAACTTTAGCAAAAAGGAATAGGGGGCTTAACAGTAAAAGTATTACTTTCATTTGTCTCTCTTTTTTTTATTATTTTTAACGATTATATCACGATATAATAATTTTATTAATCTATTATTGACTGCAATTACTCTCTACTTTGGTTAAACTGGCAAAACCACACCCTTCATCATCTACCTCTTCGTAGAGCAAACCACTACCTAGACTCTTTATACTATTATCAATTACACTCTCTTTTATTTTTATTGTACTATTCTCTTTATTAAAAAAGTTAATAATATTTATATCACCATTAATTATCTGAACACTTTTATTATTTTTAACAACCAAAATAGGAATGGTCTTAAAATCTAAAAATGTAGCAAAATTTTTGACCTCTATGTCATTAATGTCTAGTTTTGAAAAAGTAATACTCTTCTCATTCAAATAAGTTTTAACTTTTTTACAATGCCCACAATCAATAGATTGAATTAAATAGTTTCCATCTTTTATAATAAATGCTTCTGATTTGGGTATCGTCAACAAACTAAGTGCTATCACTACCGAGGCAATAATAGGTATCACCATCAAAAAATATTTTCGTGAAGAGAGTAACATAATCACTACCAAGAAGGCATAAACGCCCATGCAAAATTTACACATTTCGGGTGATACAAAATATTGATACCCTATTAAAATTGTTTCAAAAAGTAATGAGGCAAATAGAACCAGATAAAAAAGCTTTTCACTCACTTTTTTATTATAGCTTAACCACCCAATTGCCAAGATAATTAAGGCATCAAACAGACCCATAAAATTTAGATAGATGCTATCAAATTTTAAAAGATTGTCTGCCAATAGACACCCTGCTGATTCACACAGTGTTGAGTGATTTAACTTTAATAGAGTCTCTACAGTAATATAGATAAAGAACAGAATGGGTAGATAGATAAACGATATTTTTTTCATGGAAATCTCCTTTTTTACTATAAAATATAATTATAATAATCATTTGAATGAATTGTAATTTATTCTTTCTTAAATATCGCCATTATTTTATAACACCTTACCAAAAAAACAAGCATTTCTCAAAGAAGATTTAAGATATACTTTCACTCAGGTACAACAGGTAGTTGCTGGTAGCGAAAGTTACGAGAGGAAAGTCCGTGCTACGCGTGAGATAGGACTCCATCTAACGGATGGCCAGAGTAATTTGAGGGCAAGTGCAACAGAGAGAAGTCAGCCGAATTTCGGTGAAGGTGAAAGGGTGAGGTAAAAGCTCACCAGTGCTTATGGTAACATAGGTAGCTAGGTAAACCCTGTCCGTAGCAAGAGACATATGGTAAGAATCTCACAAAGCCATTAAATTGGTATGGTGTCTCGCTTGAGCGTATTGGCAACAGTACGCCTAGATAAATAACTACCCAACGACAAAACACGGCTTATCGTTGTGCCTGATTAAGTTAGTTTTGAACTTCTTTTCTATAATTAAATATTCCTTAAATATATGATATAATGCTTACAATTAAATTATTATAAGGTTACTTTTTATGAAAAAATCTGCATTTACACTTATTGAACTTGTTTTTGTTATTATTGTTTTAGGTATTCTAGCCTCTTTGGCGATGGGGCGTATGGAGCGTGATTTAAGACAAGAAGCTTCAGAGACAATTCTTTCACATATTAGATTGGCACAGCAGTTGGCTTTGAGGGATAATAAGCATCGTAGTGATAATGATGGAAGATGGCAAAGGGCTTATTGGCAATTTGGTTTTAGAGCCTGTGGGACAGATGTTGCATATAGAGTAGGCTCAGATATAAGTCTTGGTGGAAATGGTGTTAATGGAATTGATTCTACAGAGGCGGCGATTGACCCTATTGATGGAAGATATTTGCGTACAGCAAGTTGTTCTGAAAATGCAACTGATGAGAGTCCATCCGTATTAATTACAAAAAAATATGGTATTTTGAACAGTGGTGTAGTAAATTCAGGAGGTTGTACGGGTAGAGGGATAGCTTTTGATTATCTTGGTCGTCCACATACTAATCAAACTTATAATAATCCTGATTTTTCTCACATTATAACAGAGGATTGTAATTTTACATTTACTATGCAGACAGACCAAGACGGTGATGGAAACAGTGATACTTTTACAATTACTATTGAGGCAGAAACAGGACACTCATTTATTGTGGGTCAAGAAAACTCATAGTAGTTTACTTCTTTATTTATAGTAAGTAAAAAGTTCAAAATTGTGTAAAATTAGTGTAATAAATTTATTTGTATATAAGAAATGAGTAAAAATATTAAAGATTAAAATTCTTTTCATCTTTTTACATAAAACCCTTGACAACCAATATAAATTTGTCTATAATACGCGTCCAAG
>DCAF01000029.1:0-524 GCA_002311915.1 Sulfurovum sp. UBA1140
ACGATTAGTGGGATTGTTAAGAGGTATGGATGATTTTGGGTGTTTTGATTACGTTCACCTGACCCCTTGACTTCTATCTATTGCTAACTCTTGTTGGCTTGCTTGGAGTATCAATATCTGAAAGTGTTGCATAAAGCAGAACATTGGTATCAAGATATATCATTTGTTAACTCACTATGTGGGTTTAAAACGGTACTATTATCTAACTTTATACTGTTCTTGCTCTTAGCATTAATTATCTCTTCAAACTGTTTAAGTCGTAAGTTATGACGGTTTTGTTTGCTACTCTTCTCTCTATTTGTTACTATATCAACACCATCATTTTTGAAACGATTTAGAAGCCATAATATTTTTTCAAATAGCTGTTCATTTGGGACTGTTAGTGTGATTGTCATTTTTTGCTCCTTTTATTCGATTATATCATATTCATTAAATTTAACTCTTCTATGCAGAAAAAGTTTTTATTCTCCTACTTTCATACAACGAACATACGAACTAGTGTACGTTTCTTTATAGCCTCCAAT
>DCAF01000029.1:566-23485 GCA_002311915.1 Sulfurovum sp. UBA1140
AGCATATGCTTTCCATAAAAAATCATCATCAGTCCAATATAATTCTCTTCAAACTTTGCCTTATAAGCACTATAACCCAAATCAAATGAGCCTAAAGGTGTCATTATCTCTCTAGTCAAAGAAAAATAAAAACCATCTTTATCAACTGTTGCACCACCTCAAAAGCTGTATATCCACTGTTTTTTCGGTAGATAAACTCTATATTTATCTTTTCCTTGACAACTCCACCCCCTAAAGAGAGGTGGTTTTTCGCTATAATGTGATAAAGATAAATTTAAATATACTCCCCACGTGAACAGAGTAGGGTAAAGTCACAATATTGACAACGGGCTACCTCGTCACAACGCATAGCAACCATACTGTTTATTGATTTCATTTCGTCAATGGTACTGTGGAGCAGTTGGGTTTTCTCTTCTAGTTGGGTAATGGGGGTAATGTTTCCATTATTAAAAAGTTCTATAAACGCAAGGTTGATATTGGGGTATTTGGTTTTAAGCAGTTCTGAATAGATGCTCATCTGAAAATCGGTGAGTTTTTCTAAATTTTTGGTTCGGTTTGCCTCTTTAATTGAGCCACTTTTATAGTCAAGTATGAGGGTATGGGTAGGGTCTTGGTCGATTCTGTCAACTACCCCTTTAAAGTGTACTCCTGCTATCTCTCCTATAATATGTTGCTCTTTTTCAACAACTCTCCATCCAACATTAAAGTGGGCTATTTGCTGTTCGATAAATGGAGGAAGTTTGGCTCTCCATAACAGTTTAGAGTAGGCAATTTTAGGCGAAGTGGTCTCTAGTAGGCTGTCAATAAGTTTATCTATATTGATTTTCATTTCGTTTACACTTTTAAAGTGGCTTCTTGATTTAAAAAGATGCTCTAACAGTTTGTGTAGAAATTGTCCTTCATTTATCTCGTTATCCTCTTTGGCTTTGAGTTTTTCATGATAGAGGTAGTAATACTTTCGTTTGCAGGTTAAAAATGTTTTGAGTCTGGTTGCTGACCATGTAATGTTTGTGACATCAAAATTTTCAATAATGGGGTCAACACTCTCTACTACTTGATTGGGTTGGGAATAGAGCAGATTTAGAGGAGGTTCTTTTGGTTCTCCTGTGCCTAAATTTAACTCATACAGATAAGAAGCAGGAGCTTTATTGTTGCTGGTACTGTAGATAATAACCGAAGACTTCGCATTTTCAAGTATTCGTTTATAGATTTGTTTTTGCAGAGCTTCACGGTCATTTTTAGTAGGAAGATTGGCAAATTTCCGAAGGGATGAGTTTAAAAAATTATCTTTGGCAGGAATGGCAGGAACAATACCGTCGTTAAAATCAACCACGATGACCCCATCAAACGAGACCCCTCTGGTCTCTAAGGCTCCAAGTACGGTTATTTTACCTCCACGTACATCATCAAGGCTCAGTTGGCTTAAGCGTTTTAACCATAAGAATAGCCACGCTTTCATGTTCATCTGTTCGGTGCTAAAAATGCTTTTAAAACCAAGGAGTGTCTCTTCTACTACTTCACGTTTTAAGTCCAAACCAAATACGCCCATAATTTCAAAAAATGGTTCTACTCCCATCTCTTGGCTGGGGTTAATTTCTTGAAGTTTTTCACGCTCTATATCATATTTTTTGAGTAGAAATATCGACTCAACTGAGAAGTTCTGCCAATGTTGATAGATGGCTTCTAAGCGTTTATACCCTTGTGTTTTCTCATAATCAAATCCCATCGCAAAGTTAAAGTTATTTAGCTGGTCATAAAGCCTAATGCTCTCTTTAAAATTTTCATCGGGCAGAATAACCACAATTTTTTCGGGGGTAATGCCTGAGTTGACCATCTTCTGTACCGACTCTAACAGCAGAGGAATTTGAGCCAATCGCTCCTCGACATGGATAACATTGCTGTTAATTGTTTGGGGTGAGGGTTGGGTTTCAAGAATGGTTTTACTCTGTAGGTCAAAAGAGACAAAACTCTCTATTGGAAGTTTGACCCCCATCTCTAAAAATCGCTCTTGAACTTTAAGGTTAAATTTACTGCTTTGCATATGTATAATAAAAGGTTTAGAGTTGGCTACGGCTTCGATTAAAGAGAGTTCAAAACGGCTCATGTAGCCCTCTAAGTGGAGTTCATAACGGTCATAACTTTCAATAAAGGCGTGGTTGATTTGGTAAGAGCTTGGAATAAAAACTCTATCGGTAAGATTTCTGTTTAAAAGTAACTGATGGTAGTTGCTTAACAGCTCTTCTAAAATATCAATGTGTTCTGCAAATTCAACATAGGCATCCCCTTCGACAAGGTCATTAAAGCTGACTGCTTCGTGGGTTAACTCTTCAAAAAATTTAAAAATAGCATCGCTCTTGGTTAAAAAACGTACCAAATCACGATTAATTTTAAGCTTTTGAAATGCTTCAAAACGGGTGGCTTCTTGTAAAAAAAGGGTACGTTGAAGTGGGTCAACCATGGTTAGTTTTGGGAGCAAAACAACACGCCGTTCAAACTCATCAATACGCATAAGCGTTGGCAGAAGTGCATTACTCTCTTTAGAGCTTTCTCGTTGTTGACGAATACTTCGAGAGGTGGGATAGATATGTAGTGTTTTCATGGTATTGATTATAGCTTGAAAAACTGAAATAATAGGCTTAAGATAAACTCTTTTTTAACTTATTAGAGTAAAATAAAACAAAGGAAAATATGATGAAGATAGCCCTACTTGATGCCCAAACATTGGGAGATGATTTAGACCTTAAGCCCCTATTAGAGTTTGGAGAACTGACGGTTTACCCAACAACCAATGGTGAAGAGACACTTGAACGAATTAAAAATGTTGATATAGTGATTACCAATAAAGTGGTGATTACCAAAGAGATGATGGATGCCTCAAAACATCTTAAACTTATCTGTATTGCTGCAACGGGGATGAACAATGTTGATCTTGATTCAGCTAAAGCATTGAATATTGAAGTTAAAAATGTAGCAGGATACTCAACACAGAGTGTGGTGCAACACACCTTTGCAATGGCTCTTTATTTGGTTGAAAAGCTAGAGTATTATAATCATGTGGTCAAGAGTGGTGCATGGAGTGATTCGGGACTCTTTACCGATGTCTCTCATCCTTTTTATGAGATACGGGGTAAAAAGTGGGGCATTATTGGACTAGGTACAATAGGTAAAGAGGTGGCAAAAGTAGCAACAGCATTTGGTGCAAATATTGAGTATTACTCCACTTCAAAAAAGAACCTTATTAATGATTATCATCATTCAGACTTAGAAACACTACTTAGTGATTGTGATATTGTCTCGATTCATTGTCCGTTGAATGATATGACCAATAACTTGATTGACAAATCAAACTTGGGACTTTTAAAAGAGGGAGCCATTCTTCTGAACTTGGGTCGGGGTGGTATTATTAACGAAGCCGATTTGGCAGACGAGCTAAACAACAGAGTTATCTATGCAGGTCTTGATGTGCTTAGTCCTGAACCTATTGCTCTTGATAATGCACTATTAAGCATTAAAAATCCTAATCAATTGTTGATTACTCCACATATTGCATGGACAAGTATTGAGGCTCGAAAAAAACTTTTAGAGGGAATTTTAGAGAATATTTTAAACTTTGTCAATAGAAAATAATAGTTTTAAATAGGGGGTAAAGGTTAAGTGATATGATTTAACAGAAACATAAGAAAGATACTCTAATAATAAACAAATATTAAATATTTTTAGTAATTTAACTCTTAAAATAAATTTTATATGTTATACTTTTCTTAACAGAATATATGTTTAAAACTAAAGCCTCCTCCCTTTAAAAGAACTTCATATTTATATTCTGTTGAGACATTTTAGCCAGTATAGTTCATAATTTTTTCGATATGTGTAGTAGATAAACACAAAGTTGAAATGTCTCATACCTTTTTTTTCTAACCCCCATTAAACAAACAATATTAAAGCTTTTAATAGATAGGTTCATACTATTAAAACACTAAAATCTCTTGGAGACATAATGATAGATACGCTAATAATTGGTTCAGGTGGAGCAGGACTCTGTGCAGGGCTTTCGGCTAAAGAGCAAGGAGCCAGTGTGCTGGTGGTGGGAAAAGCTTACCCGACCTCTTCTCAAACTGCGATGGCACAAGGGGGGATTAATTCGGCTCTAGGCAATGTTACGGCTGACTCTGTAGAGCTACATATTCAAGATACTCTAAAATCGGCTCATGGACTCTGTAGCAAAGCAATGGTTCGGCAGATGTGCGAAGATGCTCCTAGTACCATCACGTGGTTAGAGTCATTGGGGGTTCCATTTGATAGAACCCCCAACAACACTGTTGCCCAACGACAACTCGGTGGTGCAAGTAGTAAACGGGCATGTTATGCACAAGACTACACAGGTTTAAAGATACTGCATACCCTTTATGATACCTGTTTAAAAGAGAAAATAGAGATGCTTGAAGAGCATTATCTTTTAAATCTTGTGGTTGAAGATGGGGTGGTTAAAGGTGCTACTTTTTTAGAGTTACTCACAGGTGAAGTAAAGCAGATTCATGCGAAATCGGTTATTCTTGCAACTGGTGGTTATGGATCTATTTATAAAAACTACACCACCAATGCCAATGCCTCTACAGGAGATGGGGTAGCTGTGGTTCTTCGAGCAGGAGGACGGGTTTCAGATATGGAGTTTGTACAGTTTCACCCAACAGCACTCAAAGGCTCTTCTATTTTGATTAGCGAGAGTGCAAGAGGAGAGGGGGGCTATCTTGTGAACAGTGAAGGGGAACGATTTATTGATGAGCTACTACCCCGAGATGTGGTTGCCCGTGCGATTGCTTCCCAAATTGCTAAGGGAGAATCGGTCTATTTGGATGTTCGACACTTTGGAGAAGAGAAACTGCTAACCCTGATGCCTCAAGAGGTATATCTGTGTAAGCTTCATGAGGGGATAGACCCTTCTAAAGAGTTAATTCCCATTAAACCTGTGGCACACTACACCATGGGAGGAATTGAGGTGAATCATAATCTTGAAGTGGCAGGTTTAAAAAACTGTTACGCAGTAGGTGAGTGTGCCAATGCCAAAGTGCATGGTGCTAATCGTTTGGGAGGGAATTCACTTTTAGAGATTGTCTCGTTGGGTCGATTGGCAGGGAAAAATGCGTCAACTTCGTTAGAGATTTTACAAAACTCTTTGGAATCGGAGACTTTAGTCCCGAATAGTACGAGGCTAAAGCCATCGGTTCCTAGTTTAGTTGATAATACCCAACTTCAAATTGACCAAGAATATATAGAGGGTCTGTTTGAAGAGTACCCTTTTAATATGAATTTTTATGAACTACAAGATAAGTTAGGAGAGCAGTTTTATACCCATGTAGGTATTGTTCGAGACAACAACCAACTCAATAATACGCTTAATGAACTTCGTGTATTTAAAGCCTCATTGGATGATATGGGTATACATGATAAAAGTAGAGAAAACAACACCAATTTGGTAGAATTTTTACAATTTATCAATATGCTCGATGTGGGTGAAGTGGTAATAGAGTCGGCTTTAATACGAGATGAGAGCCGTGGGGCACACTTTAAAGAGGCATACCCCCAAGAGAACGATAAACTCTTTAAAGCCCACTCTGTTTTCTGGGTAGAAGATAAAGCACTGCTGTCAAAATTAGAGAAGAGGATATAGCATATGAGAATTAGTATACAACGAGGTCAAGAGCATATAGAATATAGTATACCTTTTAAAAGCAGTACGCTACTCCAAACTCTTTATCATATTAAAAGCAGTGAAGATACCACGTTAACCTTTAACTCTAACTGTCGTTCAGGTATCTGTGGAGCATGTGCTGTACGTGTAAATGGTAAAGAGGTTTTGGCGTGTTCTCATAAGCTTTGTGATGGTGATGAGGTTCAACCCCTTAAGTATCATGAGGTTCAACGAGATTTAAAGGTAAATAGCCAAAAAGTAAGAGAGACACTCAATCAAGCCATGGCTCAACTTCATAAAGCTCAAGAGGTGAGTATTAGCAGTGAACAGACCAAACTCACCGAGAAACAGAGCGACTGTATTCTTTGTAACTCTTGCTACTCTGCTTGTCCTGTTTTAGAAGTTAATCCCAACTTTATAGGACCTTTTGCTCTAACCCGTGCGTATCGTTATACAGCAGACCCCCGAGAGGAAAATATTCAAAGCACCATAGAGAGTATTCAGAGCAACGGTATTTGGGACTGTACTCTTTGTGGAGAGTGTACGACGGTATGCCCTCAGGGGATAGACCCAAAGATGGACATTACCATGTTACGAGGAACCTCTTCTCAGTTGGGGTACTTTGACCCCAACTTTAGCACCATGAGTTTTGGTAGCTTTTAATAGAGGTAAAGTTGCTGTTTTTATTTAATCGGAATCTATTGGCAGGTAAACCCCTTCAAACTCACTCTCTTGCAGGGTGGTAGCAAGGCTATCTTTACTGGCATCTCCACTTTTTAGATAGTTTTTAGCATCGTTTAAACGATAATAGTATCGCAGGGTATTAAGCTTTTTGCCGTTTGACCAACTGGATACCAAGATATATCCTTTTCTATTCTCTTCAATTAATGAATAGGCTCCTTCTGCTGAAAAAGTGGTGGCATACATGTAGAGCTTTTTATTTTTTACCAAATAGTTGGCATCTAAAAGTTGCATCTCGCCTATAACTGCTTGATATTTGACTCGATGATTTCCAAATTTAACTTTTACCAAAAGGCTTGGGCTGCTGTTGGTCTTTTTATAGGCTAAATAGTAATATTTTCCACTTAACATCTTTTTAGAAAAATACTTTTCGTTATTGTGTACCACTTTTACTCTTTTTTGGCTAGGAGTAGGAATAGGGGTATAGGTTATAGGAGTGATAATAGGAGCTGAAGTTATGGTATACGGAAGGGTGTTGTCCTCTTCAGAGATGGCAACATTTTGTAGATAGTTTGGATTATTAGATGGAATATATAATGGTGGCTCTTGGGTTCTTTTTTTGAGTCTGTAGTCATGTATAACAGGGTGATGGAGTATTGTTGGAGAGTGGTTAATATGGGCATCAGGAAAATAGCGTTTATAGCCTGATAACTTCTTTCTAAGAATATTTTTATTAGGGCTATGGTAAGCAAAAGGAATGAACCAATGGTTTGATTCAACCACCACCACCTGTTCACGTAATGGTTGAGGCAGACGATTAATGCTTCTCTCTAGTCCTTTTAACTGTTTAAAGCTTCCAAGTTTAATAAAGTAATATTGATTTTGAGCATGGGCAACACCCATGAAAATTAGCATAAAGAGTAAAAATCTAATCATTTTTTTAATACCTTTTTAATGCAATTATAGCATATAAAAAGGCGAGTAATCGTGAAATTTAGGGCTTTAAAGAGAGTCTTGATGCAACTTTTTTTATTGATTTATTTGCTTTTTCTGTAAAACCAGTTGGTTGCTTCGACAAAGCCATCAACCGAACCACAATCAAAGCGTTTTCCTTTAAACTTGTAAGCGATAACATTTCCCTGTTTGGCTTGTTCTAAAAGGGCATCGGTAATTTGAATCTCACCCCCTTTTCCTGCTGGGGTATTTTTTAAAATATCAAAAATATCAGGGGTTAAGATGTATCGACCAATAATGGCAAGATTACTTGGAGCATCTTTTGGGTCTGGTTTTTCAACCATATCTTTTACTCTATAGGTATCGTCGGTTCCATCCACCAATTTTCCTGCAATAACTCCATATTTATGGGTTTGGTCTAAGGGAATCTCTTCGATGGCAACAACAGAGCATTGATACTTTTCATACACCTCTATCATCTGTTCCAATACACCCATCTCTTCATTGTGGCAGAGGTCATCGGCTAAGACCACGGCAAAGGGTTCTCGTCCAATAAGTGTCTCTCCTGTTAAGATGGCATGTCCTAGACCTTTCATCTCAATCTGTCGTGTATACGAGAAGGTACATTGTTCAATTAATGCACGAATCTCATCAAGTAGACACTCTTTACTTCCCCCTTTAATCTGATGTTCTAGTTCATAACTGATGTCAAAGTGGTCTTCAATGGCTCGTTTTCCTCGTCCTGTAACGATAGCCATGGTTGAAATACCAGCCAAGAGTGCCTCTTCAACCCCATATTGAATAAGGGGTTTGGTCAAGATAGGGAGCATCTCTTTGGGGGTTGCTTTGGTGGCTGGTAGAAAACGGGTTCCATAACCTGCTGCGGGGAATAGACATTTTTTAATCATATTAATCCTTATATTTGTTGTTTTTTAAATGCTATCGCTTTTTCAATTCGATTGATGGTCTCATCTACGCCTAAAATCATCATAATCTCATCCAGTCCAGAACCCGTCATTTTTCCTAAAAGGCTAACACGTAAAGGCATTCCAATTTTACCAAAACCTATTGATTTTTGCTCAACAATTTTTTGAATGATTGCATGATAATCTGCTGGACTCTCTAAAGATGCTTCTTCCTCTTTAAGTAGGGTAGAAAAATCATTTAAAATGGTGGTGGCTTCTCCTTTAAAGGCTTTTTTAAACCCTTTGGCATCATAAGTTGTTGGGGTATTGAGTATAATATTAATTTGATTGGCTAACTCTACCATGGTTTTTCCACGCTCTTTGGTGGCATTTAAAATTAAATCCAACTGTTTATGAGAGCCAATATCCACCCCATATTCACTTAAGAGGGTTGCCAATTTATCATGGGGCATATTTTTAATGTAGTGGGCATTGAGCCAAAGCAGTTTATCTAAGTTATAGTTCGATGAACTCTTGTTGATATTGTTTGGGTCAAAGAGTGAAATCATCTCTTCAATGCTGAATATCTCTTGGTCTCCATGGCTCCAACCCAATCGAACCAAAAAGTTTAAGAGTGCTTCAGGCAGGTAGCCCAAGGTTTTATACTCCATCACATCGGTGGCTCCATCTCGTTTAGAGAGCTTCTTCCCTTGTTCATTGTTAATCATTGCCACATGGTAAAAGTTGGGCATTTTAAAGCCCAATGCTTCATAAACTACCATCTGTTTGGGGGTGTTGTAGAGGTGGTCATCACCACGAATCACATCGCTAAGTCCCATCAGGGCATCATCAATGGCAACCACAAAGTTATAGGTGGGAACACCCCCTGAACGGGCAATAACAAAATCATCCACTTCACTCGAAGCGATACAAATCTCGCCTTTAACCCCATCATTAAAGATAAGATTTCCCTCGGTTGGAGCTTTAATACGAATAACGGGTTCGACACCTTGGGGTGGGGTTCCTTTAAAATCTCGGTATCGTCCATCATATCGTGTTCGCTCACCCTTTGCCATCTGTGTTTCACGCAGGGTTGTTAGCTCTTCTTTGCTCATGTAACATCTGTAGGCTTTTCCTTCTGCTAGAAGTTGGTCAACATATTTTTGATAAATATCAAACCGTTTTGATTGGTAAATTGCATCGCCATCATAGCCCATGCCTACCCATTCAAATGCTTGTAAAATGGCACTAAGTGCCTCATCAGAATTTCTTGATAAATCAGTATCTTCAATACGAAGCAGAAATTCTCCACTATTTTTTTTAGCCCAAAGCCATGAAAAGAGAGCTGTTCGCAGTCCTCCAATGTGTAAATATCCTGTTGGGGATGGTGCAAAACGCGTTGTTGTCATTGGTTAACCCTTTTGTAGTAATGGTGAAAATTATAACCTAAGACCCATTAATCTTTCGTTTATTATCGGCTTGATAGCTTAGTTAATGTAGAATTATGGTATCTAAACCCGAGGTGATGCTATGATAATTTTAGGTGACCGATATACGTTTAGTCAGATTGAAAAAGAGCGTTTAGAAAAAAAGTTTAGCACCATTAACCATTTAAGCTATCGAGACCTATCGGTACAAAAGAGTATAAAGCAGATTGATACTCTGCTTAAGTTGCAAAAATATTCGGTTATTGTCTTAAATACCAAAGCAGTAATTCCCCCCAAACTTATTACCTATTTGAGCAAACTTGAACTCCAAGGGGTATGTTATTTAACCATTGAACACTGCTTGGAACAGTATCTGCATAAGTGTCTTATTCCCCGAGAATTTAGAGATATAGAGTTTATAGAAGAGATACAAGCCTATAGCTCTTTTCAATATCTACAAAAAAGAGTGATTGACTCTATCGCCATTTTAATACTGCTAATTCCCACACTTTTTGCCATACTCTATACCAAGTATCGAATTCAAAAAGAGTCAGCAGGAGGGCTATTTTTTAGACAAAAGCGTGTCGGAGAATCAGAGCAAGAGTTTGAGTGTATTAAACTGCGTTCCATGCACCTAGATGCCGAAAAAAATGGAGCCAAGTTTGCCTCTGATGATGACCCAAGAACCTTTCCATGGGGAAAAACCATACGTTATACCAAAATAGATGAGTTGATACAGCTTTGGAACGTACTTAAAGGTGAGATGCACTTGGTGGGTCCTAGACCTGAACGAAAAATATGGACAACAGAGTTTGAAAAAAGCATACCCCTCTACAATCAACGCCACGTGGTAGCCCCTGGAATTACAGGTTTGGCACAGATAAAGTATCAGTATGGTTCAGGCAAACTTGATGCGCAAGAGAAGCTGATGTATGATCTCTATTACATTAAACACTGGAGCTTAAAATTAGAGCTAGAGATTATTTGGAAAACAGCCTTATTTGTGTTGACCAAAAAACGGGAGAACCTTTCAAATTTTTAGCTTAAATGGCTTCAATATCGCACGAATAGTCTTTCTAGCTCGTGGTAGTATATAACTTTTAAAGTCTACTCTGTATCTGTGCCATCTGTTGTTAAAGTATCTATCTTGTTCCTCTTTTAATTCGATTAAGGTCTGTTCTACTTCACAAAATTTCAATGTTTTTGGTGAGATATATCGTGGGTAGAGTATTAATGCTACAGCTATCAACTCATCTAACGAGACCTTTCTAGTTCTTCTTTTACATGCTTTATAATCGGTGGTTAAACCCCATCCTGCATAAAAAGGAATTCCATAAGTAGATACTTTTTTACCACGAAGAAGGGCATCAAAACCTGCACCTGACGTTAGGGTATGCACCTCATCACTTGCTTTAATGGCACTGTCGATACTAATATTGCTAACAATTTTGTTGGCACATTTGTCGGTAATCTCTTTTGATATATTTCCGATTCTATTTCCTGATAAGACATCGGGGTGGGGTTTGTAGATGATATACGCGTTTGGATTTTTCTTTTTAACCATTTGAAGCAGGTCACTATTATTTAATCCAAAGGCTCCATATTTAATAGACATGTCATCTTCGACCTGTCCTGTAACCAATATTACTTTGCTGTATTTTTCTCTATTTATCTTAAGTTGAACATGCTCTAAGTGGTTATATTTAGAAAATTTTGAAGCAATTACCATCTCTTTGACCACTTTGGCACGAGATATTAAGTCGTTGCTAAAGGTATGATTTTGCAGTAGATATTCTAAATCAGAGACTTTTTCTGGGTTAAAGTAGACTCCTCGTGAGTCTATTCCTAACGAGTAGGGTTTGGCAAAACCCGAACCCAATGCCACCGAGCGAATAAAAGCATCTTCGATACGGTATATGGGTAGGTTATGCTCTTTAGCATACTCTTGAACTTTTGGAAAAGATACAATTCCATAAATAAAGATATTTGAGTTCTCTCCTAAACCTTTTTTTAGAGCATCATCTAAATCTTTACAGATAAACTTTTGATTATTGGGGGCATAAAAAAAAGAGTCTATCTGCATCATTCTCCACGGAGAGAAGTTAAAAAAATAGAGCTTTCCTTCATTTGAGGGGTAAGAGAGTTGAGGCATGGTTGCGTTATCCTTAAGATATTTTTTTGATATAATACACTAAAAAAGTAAGAGTTGAAAATGACCCATCGAAATTTTTTTAATCATACTGCCCTTCTTATTGTGGATATTGTTGCCCTTATTTCCCTTTTTTATGCCTCTGGTCTGATTCGTGTGGCACTGAGTGGCGAAGATATTCCCCTCTTTAATAGCATCTCTCTTGCTGATTTTGTTTTTATTATTTTTATTATTCTCTTTTTTATGCACAGTGAGAAGATATATACCTTTCGGTATGATTTTTGGCAAGAGAGCAAAAAGATTCTAAAATCGCTCTTTCTCTCTTACTTAATGGCACTGACACTTCTTGCTTTAATGAAGACCAATTTGTATTATTCACGACTCTTTATTACCATCTACTTTGCTTTAGCCATGGTGTGGATACCCATAATCAAGCGAATTGCTAAAAGAATACTCTACACTTTTAATGGTTTAAACAATGGGGTTTTGGTCTTAGGAGAAGTCGAACAGGTGGAGTTGTTTAAAAAAGAGTTTCAAGCAAATTTTTACTTGGGGCAACACTACTCAAGCACTGCGTATGATTCGGTTATTATTGTCTCGAAAGGGATGAGTAAAGAGGTGTTAGATGGGTTAATTGCCCGTTACTTAAATCAAAAAGGGGGACTCTATTTGGTTCCTTATGTGACCGATATTAACTTTGTACACTCTAATATTATGGAATACTCTAATATTCGTTACAACTCCATTCATATTGAAAACCGACTGCTGATTCGTCGAAATTTATGGATAAAAGATATTTCAGATAAGCTGGTTACGTTTATGATTTTGCCTTTTTTTCTTCTTTTGCATGGTTTTATTACTCTTGCCATTAAGCTTGACTCTAAAGGAGCCATTTTTTTTAAACAGCCACGACTTGGAAAAGGGAACCATGATTTTTTATGTTATAAATATCGAACCATGTTTGAAAATTCTGAACATCTGCTTCAAGCTTATCTAAAAGAGCATCCCGAAGAGGTGAGCCATTATCAAATCTATCATAAGTATAAAAATGATCCACGAATTACCAAAGTGGGTCATGTTTTAAGAGCCACCTCACTTGATGAGTTGCCCCAAATACTCAATATTTTAAAAGGAGAGATGAGTCTAGTGGGACCTCGACCCTATATGCTGAACGAATCGGCTAAACTTGCGAATCATCAAGAGTTTATACTTAAAGTTAAACCAGGGATTACAGGATTGTGGCAGGTGAGTGGACGCAACAATTTGACTTTTAAAGAGCGAAATGAGTTAGAGGTGTGGTACATTAAAAATTGGTTTTTATGGGATGACTTTGTGATTTTAATTAAAACGATTAAAGTGGTGTTGATGAAAATTGGGGCTAAATAGAAATTTGGATAAAATACTATTATGAAAAAACAGATGACAAATATAATATTATGTGGTGGAAGTGGTACGCGACTTTGGCCGATTAGCAGAACCTTGATGCCCAAACAGTTTGTAAAACTTTTTAATGAACAGTCTCTCTTTCAACTTACCTTGGAGAGAAATGCAAAGTTTTGTGATAAAAACTTAATTGTCTCGAATACCGAGCAGTATTTTTTAGCCCTTGATCAGAGTGAAGAGCAGGAGTTTGTTGATGCTAAAGCGTTAAAGTTTCTGCTTGAACCTGTGGGTAGAAATACTGCCCCTGCCATTGCGTTGGCATGTATGGCACTTGATACCGATGAGGTAGTTTTGGTCACCCCCTCTGATCATCTAATTAAAGATGAAGAGGCGTATGCCAAGGTCTTAAAAAAAGCTCAACTTTTGGCATTAGAAGACAACTTGGTCACTTTTGGGATTACCCCCACAGCTCCTGAGACAGGGTTTGGGTATATTGAATCAGAGGGTTTAGATGTTAAAGCCTTTCATGAAAAACCCAATAAACAGAGAGCCGAGCAGTATTTACACGCAGGAAACTACTACTGGAACTCGGGCATGTTCTGTTTTAAAGCAGGTGTTTTTTTAGAAGAGCTTAAAACTTATGCTCCTGAAATTTATAAGGCTTCTTTAACAGCGTATAATCGTGTTAAAGAGAATGAGATTATTAGAATAAAAGAGCCTGACATGTTGGCAATTCCTGAAGATAGTATTGATTATGCCGTTATGGAAAAATCTTTAAGGGTCAAGGTGATTCCTTCGGATATAGATTGGTCAGATGTGGGAAGCTTTGATGCCCTTTATGAAGAGCTACCCAAAGATGAAAATGGCAATACCAAAAATAGCAAACATATTGCCATTAACAGTAAAAATAACTTTATCTATGGCAAAGAGCGAGTAATTGCCACGGTAGATGTAGAAGATTTAATTATTGTAGATACGGGGGATGCCCTGCTTGTCTCTAAAAAAGGGAGTTCTCAAAAGGTTAAAGCCGTGGTTAACGAGGTGAAAAAAACCACCCAACTGCACAATGTTCACCTAACGGCTCACCGACCATGGGGAACCTACAGGGTACTAGAAGAGCATGAACGCTACAAGATTAAAACCATTGTGGTCAAACCCAATCACCGACTCTCGTTACAGAAACATTTCCATCGTAATGAACATTGGATTGTGGTGAGTGGCACAGCAACCGTGACCGTAGGAGATCGACGCTTTATTGTTCGCCCCAATGAGTCTACCTATATTAAAATGGGCGAAGTGCATCGATTAGAGAACGAAGGTAAAATACCTGTGGTGTTAATAGAGGCACAAGTGGGTGAGTATACGGGCGAAGATGATATTGTTCGCCTAGAAGATGATTTTAAAAGAGATTAATTGAAACAGAATATATTATTGGCATTTAGTTTTGCCAAACGGGATTTTAAAGAGCGATATGTGGGAACAGGATTGGGGCAACTCTGGTATATTCTCTCGCCGATTATTACGATTCTTATTTATACTGTTATTTTTTCTGATTTTATGAAGATGAAATTAGACATAGTAGATAATAGTTACTCTTATAGTATTTATTTGGTACCAGGGCTTTTAGCTTGGACATCTTTTAGTACCATTTTAATGAGATTAAATGGTTTAATATTAGAAAAGACAAATTTGATAAAAAAGATAAATGTGCCAATTTATGTTTATCAGTTAAGTGTAATAATTACAGAGTTTTTTCTCTTACTTTTATCTTTTACTTTAGCATTGTTTTTTTTAATTCTTGTAAATCATCCAATCAGTATGATTTTTATATATCTTATTCCTATTCTGTTTTTACAAACAATTTTTGCTTTTAGCTTGGGTCTGTTATTGTCTCTATTTACTCCATTTTTTAAAGATTTAAAAGAAGCAATACCCATTGTCATTCAGTTATGGTTTTGGATGACACCTATTATTTATATGAAAGAGATGGTTGAAGACAAATATCCTTCTATTTTAATATATAATCCATATTTTCATTTTGTTGATATTTATCAAAATATATTTCTTTATTCAAAACCTCCTCTATTAATTAATGTATTAGTATTGGTTTTTATTACATTTTTTACTCTCTGTTTAGCAGGGTTTCTATATAAAAAAATGATACCAACAATAAAAGATATAATTTAAATATATAAGGGAATATAAGAGTATGAGTATAAAAGAAAGAATAAAGCAGATTTTAATTTTAATTAAATTAGAGATAAATGAAATACCAGTTATAAGAAATTTTGTTATAAAAGTGTTGATGCAATCACCATCTTTATTTAAAAGATTACAAAGTTTAAAACCAGCCCCTACTTTTCAGGTAGAGAGTGAAATTGAAAAAATATTTTTTTCATCAACTCAATCGGAACAAATTTTTAAAGATATTAAAAATGCAATTAAAAAAATGGATTAACGGATGAAAATATTAATAGATATGCAGGCTGTGCAATCAGGAAGTTCTAAAGGTGGCATAGGTAGATATGCATATAATCTCTTAGAATCTATGGTACAAGAGGCTACATCACATAAAATTTGTATTTTATTAAATGAGAACTTATCGATGCATAATTATGATAAATTGGCTTCTCTTGTAGATAAAAAAGATATTTATATCTTTAGTATATTAGAAGATACAAGAGAAGATATAGAAGCTAATTCTTTTAGAAGTGAATCTTCAAAACTTACAAGAGAATATACAATATCTTTAATAAAACCAGATATTTTACTTATTATGAGTCTTTTTGAAGGGCTTAGTGATAATGTAATTACATCTGTAGGAGAAATTTTCCCTTCTGAAAGAACAGCAGTTATTTTATATGATTTAATACCATTGGTTAAAAAGTCTAAATATCTTATAGCACCTTTAGTGGATAAACACTATATGAGTAAAATATTTTATTTGATTCAAAGTGGAGTGTTGCTGTCAATTTCTAAATTTTCAAAAGATGAAGCTATGGATATACTAAAATTACCAAATTCTCAAATAGTTAATATATCATCTGCAATAGATAAAAAATTTAAAAAAACTGAAATATTAGAATCAGATAAAAAACAGTTGTTAGAAAAATATGGTATAAAAAATAAATTTTTAATGTTTACAGGAAGTTTTGATGTTCGAAAAAATCAAGAAAACCTTATACGTGCTTTTGCTTCTGTTGATAAAGAGGTACGAAAAGATTATCAACTATTAATTGTTGGAAATGGACCTATTGAAGTTGTAAGTAAAATAAAAGCCGTTGTAAAAAAAGCAAAGCTTCATAAAGAAGATGTACTATTTTTAGGACACATTACTGACGAAGAGTTACTTAGTTTTTATAATTTATGTTCATTGTTTGTATTTGCAACACTCCGAGAGGGGTTTGGTTTACCTGCACTTGAAGCTATGGCTTGTGGAGTAGCCACAATTGGATCAAATACTACTAGTATTCCAGAAGTAATAAATAGAGTAGATGCACTTTTTGATCCTAAAGATATAAGTTCTATTGCCAATAAAATTAGTCAAGTTTTAGAAAACGATGATTTTTCAGAAGAACTTAAGGTACATGGCTTATCTCAATCAAAAAACTTTTCTTGGGATATTTCAGCAAAAAAAACACTTGAAACTTTGGAAGAGAGATATAATAGATTAGAAAAATATCGTGAAGAAGATAGGAATAATTATGATAAGAGTATGTATCGTACGTTTATAGATAAAATATCTAAAATAGAAAATATTAATAAAGTTCAAGATAATGAATTAATTAAATTATCAAATATAATATCAGAGAATATAGTTAAATATAAAAAAAAAGAGATAGGTATTATAACCACATGGAATACTAGATGTGGTATTGCTTCATACTCAAAATATCTTACACAGAAATTTATAAATAATTCGCTTATTTTTGCTCCCTATATTGATACTAGTAGATTAACTCATCCCGATGAAATCAATACGATTCGTTCTTGGAAAATGGGAGATGATAATTTAGAAACTCTTTTTGAAATGATAGTGGATAGAGAGTTACAAGTTGTATTAATTCAGTTTAATTATGGATTTTTTAATTTTAATCACCTTAATAATTTTATAGAGAACTTAATAGAATTAGAGATAAAAGTTTATATTACACTCCATTCAACTACAGACCCTTTTAAAGGGAGTGAAAAAGAGTTAAAGGTCTTAAGTCAGTCATTGTTGAAATGTACTCAAATTTTTATACATACTAAAAAAGATATTAAAAATCTAAATAAAATAAATATTACTAAAAATATTACACAGTTTAATCAAGGTATCATAGATATAAAACCTAAAGATAGTCTTACTTATCAAGGTGGAACTTTTAGAATATCAACCTATGGTTTCTTTTTAGAAAGTAAAGGTTTAATTAATTCTATTAAAGCGATTAAAATACTTATAGATAATGGAGAAAATATTTCTCTTCTTATGTTAAATGCAAAATATAGCGATGAAGCTTCAAATTATTTAATTGAAGAAGCAGAATCATTAATAACTCAGTATAATTTAGAAAATATAATTACCTTAAATACTAATTATTTAAGTGATAAAGATACCATTGAGTATCTATCACAGACAGATTTAGTTATTTTCCCTTATACCAATACAGGTGAATCATCTAGTGCTTCGGTAAGAATGGCAATTGCAGCACAGAGATATATTGCAGTAACCCCCCAACCTATATTTGATGAAATAAGTGATTTTATATTTAAATTTGAAGGCGATGATATTGATAGTATTGTTTTAGGGATACAAAGGGTTATGCAGATTATAAAGAAAAATGATTCATGTTTAGACATTATGAATAGTTATAGAGATACTTGGGTAAAGAAACATCGTTATTCAAAATTATCTGCTCAATTAAAAGGTATTTTAAGCAAATGAAAAAAGTTTTAGAAGTAAAAAATATCTCAAAAATATATAAAATATATAAAAATAATTTTGATAGATTAAAAGAAATTTTTTTAAAAAAGAGTTATCATAAAAAATTTGTAGCAAATGATAATCTCTCTTTTGAACTTTTTGAGGGGGAAACACTTGGTATTGTTGGTGTTAACGGGGCAGGTAAATCAACAATTTTAAAAATGATTGCAGGGGTAGTTACTCCCACATCAGGAGAAATTGTAATAGGTGGACGAGTTACTGCATTGTTAGAGTTAGGTACAGGATTTAATCAAGAGTTGTCAGGTTATGAAAATATTTTTTTAAATGGTACGCTCATTGGAATGAGTCAAAAAGAGTGCGAAGATAAAGTTCAAGATATTATGAATTTTAGTGAATTGGGAGATTACCTATATGAACCCATTAAAACATACTCTTCGGGTATGAGTATGCGACTTGCTTTTTCTATTGCTATTTATTCGGAACCACAAGTGTTGATTGTAGATGAAGCCCTTTCGGTTGGTGATGCACATTTTGCTCAAAAATGTACACAAGCATTAAAACAACGAAAAGAGCAAAATATGAGTATTATTTACGTATCTCATGATTTAAATTCATTAAAAATTCTTTGTGACAGGTTAATACTTTTGAATAAAGGTAAAATTTTAGAGATAGATAGACCTGAAAAAGTAATTAATAGTTATAATTTTTTAATTGCAAAATTAAATGATAATGATAATTTATTGAAAATAGATAAAGAAAATAGTAATGCGTTTGGTAATTTTGATGTAAAAATTGAAAATATATCAATGATAAGAGAGGGAAAATCTTATGAAGATTTTACTACAGGAGAAGAAGTAGAGATAAAGATAGAGTTTTATTCAAAGATAGATGTCAAAAATTTAACAATAGGGATTCATATAAGAGATAAGTTTTCTCAGGACATATATGGTACGAATACAAATTATCAAGATAAAATTTTATATATTCAATCAGGAAAGCGTTATGTTTGTAGATATACCATGAATCTAAATATTGGTGTAGGAAGATATACTTTGGGTATAGCTTTACATACAGGTGATTGGCATACAGATACTTGTTATCATTGGCTTGATAATGCACTTGAATTTAATATAATGGGTAAAAAAGATAAATTCTTTATAGGTTTATGCAAGTTAGAACCACAAATTACCTTTCAACTTTTAGAAGAATGAAAAAGGAGCTTTTTTTATGTTTTTTCGTAATTTTTACTCATCTAAAAAAAATTTAACTTATCAAATAGAGGGGACATATGAAAATAGCTACTCTTTATCTATTGTTAATAAAGCAATAGCTAAAGCCTTGGAGTTGCATACTAAGTCAGCTGTAAGAATTGATGCAACAAAATGGCATAGAGAGTATATGCAGACAATAGAAGATTTAGATTTAGAAATAAAAGCTTTATCCCATATCAAATTGAGAGATATAGATGTATCTATAAGAAATATATACCCACCTTATACCAAAGATATAGAAGGGAAAATTAAAATTATAGGTCCTTATGGATGGGAAGAGTCAAAATTTCCTAAAGAGTATGTCTTGAATTTTAATAGAGATCTGAATATGGTATTTACCATGTCTTCTTATGTTAGAAATCTTTTAAAAGAGAATGGGGTAACCATTCCTATTGTAACAACAGGTATTATTGTTGAAGATATTCTACATATAGATTCTAAACCGTTTTTATTTAATTTACCTTATGGCTTTAGATTATTACATATATCTTCACTCTTTCCTAGAAAAGGGGCAGATATTCTTTTGAAAGCTTTTGATGTTTTTGATGAGAATTTAGAGATTACGCTTATTATTAAGGGTTTTCCAAATCCACACAATAATATTATAGCTCAATTAGATGAATTAGGTTTCTTGGTAGAGACAACCTATGAAAAAGATGTATTTTTATACAAAAAAAAGCGTAAAAAGATACTCTTAATTAATAAGAGTATACCAGAATCACAAATAAAATATCTTTATGAACAGTCCAATATTTTGGTGGCACCTAGTTTTGGAGAAGGCTTTGGACTGCCTATGGCAGAAGCAATGCTTTTAGAACTTCCTGTTTTAACCACAGGTTATGGTGGACAAAGTGACTTCTGTACAACTCAAACCTCTTGGTTGATTGATTTTACATTTCAAAAGGCAAAGACACATATGAATCTTGAAAATTCATTGTGGGCAGTTCCTAAGTTGTCTTCATTAATAGAAGAAATTCTAACGATTTATAGCTTACCAAAAGATGCAATAGTTAATAAGACAAAATATGCTAAACAGTATATTTTGGAGAATTATTCATCAAAAAGAGTAGTTAAAAATATTGAAACAGCAATAAATAATATTTCATTGTAAATCTAAAATCATCTGTTGAGTTCGTTTTTTTCTCGCTCTATCTATAAGGTGAAAATTGGTATTAAAATAGTCTTCTTTATCATACATATAATCATAAGGCTTCCCTATAAATCTCCACCCTTCTTTTTTTATTTCATTGGCAATATTTTCATAAAACCATCGCTCTTTTTTATTTTTAAGATAATTTGGATGTTGCATTAGTGTGCTAGGCATAAAAATAGTGGTGGCTCCTTTAACGTGACACCAATCTATAAAAAATTGAAGATATTGCCATCCTAGGGAATTTTCATTAAATTCTTCACCATAGCGTTCAGCATTGATTGCATAATTGTTGAGTATATCTTTTTGCATCCATTCAGTTCTATAGCCAATTTCTGTTTCGTTTTGGTCTCCATATTGGTCAATGTGATGAGCTCCATAGAGTCCTTCGGTAATGGGTTTTCCCCCTTGATAGAAGTATCCATGATAGATACGCTCAAAGCCAATATGCCATACCATATAAAATTGCTCTTTTAAGCTAAGTTTCCAAAAAAAAGAGGGTTCTCGGGATAAAACATAATCAATCATCTGTTGACTTGTTTCTCCTTTATAGGAGTACATAGGATATTCGAGTGGCAAGAGGACAATATCACCTTTTTTAATAATTTTTTTTGAAATATAAAGGATATAAGGTAACTCTATTCCTGCGTTAACACCATAATTAACAACAGGTAACTTAAAAGCCTTTGATAACAGTTTACTATCTACTCCAAACAGAACATTTGAACCTGCAACAACTACTATTTTCTTTCCGTTGATACTATTGGCTATACGCTCTTTTTTTTGATAAGCATCATAAACCCATTGAGAACTAAGAGTGGGGTTTCCACTTTGAAATATTATTAATGTAGACCATACAAAAAATAGTATTACTAAAGTAGAAAAAAAATGGATAAAAAATTTCATCAAATGTCCTAAAAATTAAAATATACAAAACTAACACTTGGACTCTCTGCCATAAGTTTAAGAGCGATAAACAGGAGTATAGCACTCATATAGCCATACCAAGATTTTAAACCAAAATCTTTTTGATTGAGTTTAACTACCTGCATAGAGTTGGGTAGTATCCAAACTATTAGTAGAGAGGTTACTATTAAATAGCTATCTAAATTTATAACCGCACTAGAAAAATTAAAATCTTTTAATACCAAATAGTATGTTAATGCATCGCTTATATTATCTGTTCGAAACAGAACCCAAAGAAGTGTGACAAATAGAAAAGTTATAAGAATACTTATGTATTTAAAGAAAATAGTTAAATAATTCTCTTTTAGATTATAAAAATAGACTCTTTTTACTTGATAAAGTATATGTAGCAGAGCCAACCCTAGACCATGTACTCCTCCCCAAATTAAAAAGTTCCATCCTGCACCGTGCCATATTCCACCTACCAACATGGTAAACATTAAGCTAAATATTTGCACGGTTTTACCAGACCTATTACCTCCTAAAGGTATATATATGTGATCTCTTAAAAAAATAGATAGTGTTATGTGCCATCGTCTCCAAAATTCAATTAAGTTAACAGCTTTATAGGGGCTATAAAAGTTTAGGTTTAGATGTATTCCAAATAGTAGTGCTAATCCAATTGCCATATCTGCATATCCACTAAAATCAAAATATATCATAAATGAAAAAGCAAATAATCCCATCCATGCATCAAAACTACTCATAGCTAAATTAATATGGTTAAAAGAGTCATCCACAATAGAGACTAGGTTATCGGCTAAAACGACTTTTTTAAAGAGCCCTATTGAAAATAGTGTAATTCCTGCTTTTAGTTGATTCAGATTGAAATTTCCCCACTCTTTGTGCTTAATTTGCTTTGTTATATCATTGTAATGCATAATTGGACCAGCAATTAGTTGTGGAAAAAAAGAGATAAAAAAGAGATATCGATTAAAAGATTCTATTTTTATATTTCCTTTATATATATCTACAATATAAGCAATCTGTTGAAAGGTAAAGAAAGAGATAGCTAAAGGTAGAATAGTGTCACTATTGCTTAGATTCAGAAAACCAAAATATTTAAAATACCCCAATAGTAGAATATTAAACAAGAGTATAGAATATAATAAAACTAATTGGTATCTATCCCTTTTAGATATAAGGGTAGAAAAACTATAGTTAATAACTATTGAGATAAATAGTATAAAAAAATCTCCTATATCCCACTGTGCATAAAATATAAAAGAGACAAGGATTAAATAGTAAATTCTATATATTTTAGAAATAGAGAAATAAAGTATAATGACAGGGGTTAGAAAATAGAATATAAATTCATAACTGTTAAATAACATAAAGGTGCACTCCTAAGTTTTTCTATTTTTTATCAAATTATATCTTAACTTGATACCAATCATATATTTAAAGAAAATATTATTAC
>DCAF01000034.1:0-3614 GCA_002311915.1 Sulfurovum sp. UBA1140
CTGTTTAGGTTTATATAGGTTTTTTTGACTTAGATATGCTTTTATATAGTTTTTTCTTGTCGGTAATTACTTCTTATCACCACCACACTTGCCATCGCCACATTTTGTAGTTGCATCTTTTTTATCGCCACCACATTTGCTCTCAGCTTTTGTATCATTTCCACATTTAGAAGCTTTTTTATCTGCACCACACTTGCCATCACCACATTTTGCACTTTTCGTGGTTTCGGGTGTTGCTGAGTCTGTACCATTACATCCTATAAATGCGATGAGAGATAGTGCTACGAGTGAACCAAAGAGTATATTTTTCATAAAAAATCCTTTTTAAATATAAGTTATGTTTGTATTATATCATAAGATTAATATTTCTTATGTAATAAATGTTACATAGATAATATTATGAATCATGGTATAATATTTTTATGAAAAAGATAATGACAAGACGGGTGTTTATCGCTTCGACTATTTTGGCAGGAACAGCATTGGCATTGTTACCACAAGGGGCTAAAACATCTATTAATATTGAGCCTTTTAAAGTGATAGAAGCCGTTCAAGAGGTACTTTTCCCCAAGGGATTACAAGCACCCTCTGCCTTTGAATTTGGAGCAACCAACTATCTTTTGACTGTTTCGACGCACTCCTCTTTCTGGGCTGAAGATTTGAAGTTTTTGGCTCATGGGGCAGAGTTATTGATGGAAAAAGAGAGTAGTTTTTTGACGATGAATCCCAAGCAGAGAGATAAAGCACTTAGAGATTTTGTTTCTAACTCTTCTAAAGGTGAAAGTTGGCTCTCTCTATTGCTTTTTTATACTTTGGAAGCTCTACTAAGTGACCCTATTTATGGGGGAAATAAAAATGAAATGGGTTGGAAATGGTTGGGGCATTATAATGGTCAGCCAGAACCCAAAAAATTGTTTGGAGAACTGCTATGAGATATGATATATGTATAGTTGGAACAGGAGCAGGAGCCAGTGGTGTTGCCTATACTTTAGTTATGGCAGGTAAAAAAGTAGTCATGTTAGAGCGAGGGGGCTTTTATAAAGAGCAAGATTTTTCCAAAGATGAGATAGCCTACTGCAAACGCGATATTGTTACCCCCAATCTGAAAGAGTCTTACCATACCATCGAAAATTTAGAAGATGAAAAGTGGACAAAAACACCAACCTATGTCACAGAGAGTAGCTTTTTTAATGGCAATATCGTTGGTGGTTCGTCCAATTTTATGAGTGGTTATTTTCATCGGTTAAAACCTGTGGATTTTAAGCTAAAGTCCACTTATGGAGCGATAAAAGGGGCGAATGTGGTTGATTGGGTGATTGATTACAGTGAACTTGAACCCTATTATGAAAAGGTCGAACGACTGGTGGGCGTTAGTGCAGAAGTAACCCCGTATAAATACCACGAGCCACGAAGCACCAAAGATTTTCCCTATCCTCCTTTGGATGAACATCCTATCTCTAAACTTATTGACAAGAGTTGTTACAAATTGGGTTTTACTCCTTATAAAACGCCCAGAGCCATTTTATCAAAACCTAAAGGTGAACGAAACAGCTGTTACTACTCTAATTACTGTGGAAGTTATGGCTGTAGCAGTGGAGCCAAAGGGAGTGCTAGGGCTTCGCTGTTGCAACCTGCTTTGAAAACGGGGAATTTGACCATTATTACCCATGCGTTTGTCAAAAAACTGGGTGAAAAAAACGCCAAAGTGACCGAAGCCATCTATATAGATACTCAAACCAATAAAGAGCATCACATTAAAGCCAAAATATTTGTGGTGGCAGGTCAAGCCGTTGAGAGTTGTAGATTGCTACTTAACTCAAAATCCAAAAGTTTTCCTAATGGTCTTGCCAATAACTCCAATCAAGTGGGAAAAAATCTAATTTTTTCTGCAGGTGGTGTGGGAACAGGTCAGTTTGATAGTGACTCTATGCCTTTAAAAGAGTTAATGGTTGAGGGTCTGTTTGTTAATCGTTCGCTTTGTGACTGGTATGAGATTGATAAGATGAAAGGGGGGATTGTAGATTTTTTGTTTGAACATGCCAATCCTATTTCAAAAGCGAGTAAACAGCGTTGGGAAAAGGGTGAACTGCTTTGGGGAGAGGAGCTTCAAAAGAAGATTTTCAAAAAGTTTACGGCGACCAAACAGCTTAATTTTGAAGTTTTTAACGACTGGTTACCCACCGATAACTGTTTTGTAAGTGTTGATGAGAAGTATAAAGATATTTATGGTGTGCCTGTAGCCAATATTCGTATCGGTTCTCACCCTCATGACCTAAAAATTGGTCGGCTTTTGGCTAAAAAAGCTGAAGCCGTTATGAGAGAGATGGGAGCCAAAGAGGTTCGTTCCTCTATGAGTTCCTATCCTCCTGCCAATTTACAAGCAGGGGGATGTCGTTTTGGTGATGACCCAAAGAGTTCAGTTCTTAATAGATATTGTCAAGCCCATGAGGTAGAGAATTTATTTGTGACCGATGGTAGTTTTATGCCAACAGGTGGGTCTGTGACCTATACTTGGACGATTTATGCCAATTCATTTCGGATTGGAGATCATATTTTAGGTACTCTGATTAATGAATCAACTTAAGAGAGCCAAGTATCTATTTGGTTTATTTATCTAAAAAGTAATATTTATCAAAAAGCTATATTTAGGGAAGTATCATATTAAAAATACCTTTAAAGAGCAAAAAAATCAACTATTTAATATAAAATTCAATATAATAAATGGTAATTTAACTTTAAAAGGAAATATATGAAATTGACAACATTATCAAAAGGCTTTTCGTTAGCACTACTTTTAACACTAGGAACACCTCTTGTAGCAAGTGAGAGTGTTCATTGGTCTTATTCAGGAGAAGGGGCTCCTGCAAATTGGGGAAAATTGGATACCAAGTTTCACACCTGTAGTGAAGGGGTAAATCAATCACCTATCAACCTAACAGCTTTTACCAAATCAGAACTGGCAGAGATTCCATTTAACTATAAAGCAAGTTCTACAGAAATTTTAAACAATGGTCATACTGTTCAGGTTAACTTTGAAGAGGGGTCGTCTATAGAGGTTGATGGTATTAAATTTGAACTTAAGCAGTTTCATTTTCATACTCCTAGTGAAAACAATATTAACGGAACATCATTTCCTTTAGAGGCACACTTTGTACATGCTTCAAAAGATGGTGAATTGGCAGTTGTTGCATTAATGTTTGAAGAGGGCGAAGAGAATAAAATTCTAGCAAAACTATGGAATAAGATGCCAATGAAAGCAGGGGAGAAGCATGAGCTTAAATTAAGTGATGCCACTGACTTCTTACCAAAAGAGAAAGATTATTATAGATTTAACGGTTCACTAACCACACCACCTTGTACCGAAGGGGTACGATGGATTGTCTTGAAAAAAACAACTACCTTATCTAAAGCACAACAAGAGGTATTTTTAAAAGTGCTAGGACATGCGAATAACAGACCCATTCAAAAGACCAATGCACGGTTGATTGCCGAGTAATAAGGTTTATAGAGTTACCAAAACCAGCACATAATAAACAATGCTCTAGCTGTAACTATAACTAATTATAAAAAATAGTTATAGTTAGGCGACCCTGTAATACTCTTCAAGAATAAAT